>NZ_JADPKQ010000424.1:0-104184 GCF_023074015.1 Bradyrhizobium sp. 142 | reverse complement strand
TTCTGTGCGCCAGCGGCAGGCGGAAATAGGTCAGCGTCTCCTCGATGTTCTCTTCCACCCAGCCGGTGAGCTTGGGGTATTTGCCGCCCCATTTGCCGAGCCAGGCGGCGAGATCGCGCCGCACCTCTGCAAGGTCGCGCCGGTCATACATCCAGCGCAGTTCGAGCAGGCAATCGTCATCGACCTTGCGCGGCACGTAGTCGAGCGCATTGCGCAGGAAGTGCACATAGCAGCGCTGCCAGAACACGCCTGAGAGAACCTCCGCTATCCGATACCGCTCCACGGTACTCCCCTTTACTCCCACTCGATGATTCCAACTGATCATACCGCGTTGATTTCAAGCCAGAAATTTCCGATACAGAAAGAAACACCGTCTCCCCGATCGTCAAAAATTTTCGCTCTTAATTCCAAACAGGAATTACGACGATGTGCGATTTGCTCGGTTTCAGGGACTATCGCCATCGATTGATGGATTCTTTGCAGATGCGCGAAAATGATCTTTCGAGTTCATATGAAAAGGACCGTCAATCTTGCGCCGATGGACTCGAGTGACCAACGAGATGGAATACCCGAACAGTTGCTTCGCCATGGAGGTGAAGCGCGATCGACTCTCGTTCCCTACAGCCCGTCGAACCATGTCTTCCACTGCGGCACGGCGGTCGCATAGGTGCCGCGGTGCGAGGTCTGTCCGGTCGACACGGCTTCGACTTGCGGGTTACCGTTTCCGATGGCGCGCTGATAGGTCATCGCCAGTTGACCCAAGCCAACGGCGATCGCCTCGTCCGCCTCGCCATAATAATTGCGCACCGGCGACTTGATGACCCATCGATAGGCCGTAGTCTGCGCGACGAGCTTGCCATAGGCCGACTCTGCGAAGAACTGCGCGTTGAAATACTCTGGCTTGATCAGCTTTTGCAGATCGGTCGGCACATCGCTGACGTTGAATGGCTCGCGCAGGTACGCTTTGCGCGCAACATCGTAGTACTCATCCGCAATCAGCGAGCGCGCCAACCCCGGCACGCCATAATAATTCTCGAACGCAAACGACGAGAGGATGAACAGCGAGTTCACCCAGTCGGCGTCATTCTTGCGCGGGAAGCTGAGGAAACCATTGAGGGCGACCGACACGTCGACCGGCGCGCTCGCCGTCGCCGCGGCATCGACCTTTACGCCGGCGGCTTCCAATTTTTCCAGAAACGCCATCGCGACGAAACCGCCCTGCGACCAGCCGCTGACGAACAGCTTGCTGCTTGAGAGCTTCAGATCGGCGAGCACGGCGCGGCTCGCCAGCAGCATGTCATAGCTCGCCTGCTGGTGGCTCGCCTTCACCATGTAGCCTTCTGGCTCCTTCGACGAGCCCATGCCGAAATAGTCGGCGCCGATGACGATGTAGCCCTGCCCTGCGAACTGCGCGAGCATCAGCTGCGTCTCCGGCGACTGATCGGGAAACGACGGCACCTGCGTCTTCTCGTAAACCGTGCCGTGCTGATACGACACCATCGGGAACGATGTGCCGGCGATATCGGGAACGGCGACCAGTCCGGTCGCGACGATCGGCTTGTTGCCGCGCTCCGGCACCACCGATGAATAGGTCACGCGGTAGATCTTCACCGCGTTCTTGGCTGCGGTGTAGTTCACCTTTACGCCGAAGAACTTCGGCGCGTCGTCGGTGAGCACCTTGTTAAGCTTGTCGGCATCCCAGCGGCCGATCATTTCATATTGTACGTCTGAGGCGATGTGGATGGGGCCCTTGTCCTGCGCCATCGCAGGCAGGGTCTTGCCAACCATACCCAGGGCCAGAACGGCGACAACCAAGGCGCGGAGCATCATCGACATCGGCAGTCTCCAGAAATTAATCGGCGGCAATGACGTAATCGCCAAGCACTTAACTTTGGCTGAGTCATGACGAACAAAGACGCGCTTCAGATGCGGGATAAAATCCCGCGTGTGTTTCGGCGTGCGACTTTGATCCCGTGAGGCGGCGGATTGGAGTGCAATATTGCTTGCCTTTTGACAGGCTCAGTTCGCTGTCATTTATCCGCCGCCGCTCCAGCAGATGTTCGGCCCCCAAGCGGTGCGTAGTTTTCTTCGCGTGATTGAATTGGAGAAATAGCTGAGGATCGTCTTCCAGCGGACGGAACGGGCTTTCGCACCCCACCGATACTAACACCCTCACTCCCACTCAATCGTCCCGGGCGGCTTGCTCGTCACGTCATACACCACTCTATTCACGCCCTTCACCTCATTGATGATGCGCGTGGCGGTCTCGCCTAAGAACTTCATGTCGAACTGGTAGAAGTCCGCAGTCATGCCGTCGGTTGAGGTCACCGCGCGCAGGCCCACGACGAAGTCATACGTGCGGCCGTCGCCCATGACGCCCACCGTTTTCACCGGGAGCAGCACGGCGAAGGCCTGCCAGATCTCGTCGTAGAGGCCGTGCTTCCTGATCTGGTCGATGTAGACGGCGTCGGCCTTGCGCAGAATCTCGAGCTTGTCGCGAGTAATGTCGCCGGGGCAGCGGATGGCAAGGCCCGGGCCCGGGAACGGGTGCCGGCCGACGAAGATTTCGGGCAGGCCGAGCTCGCGCCCGAGCTTGCGCACCTCGTCCTTGAACAGCTCGCGCAGCGGCTCGACCAGCTTCATGTTCATGCGCTCAGGCAGTCCGCCGACATTGTGGTGCGACTTGATCGTCACCGAGGGGCCGCCGGTGAAGGAGACGCTCTCGATCACATCGGGATAGAGCGTGCCCTGCGCCAGGAAGTCGGCGCCGCCGATCTTCTTGGCCTCCGCCTCGAACACCTCGATGAAGAGGCGGCCGATGGTCTTGCGCTTGGTTTCGGGGTCGGTGACGCCTTCGAGCTCGCCCAAAAATTGCTTCGAAGCATCCACGTGCACGAGCGGGATGTTGTAGTGGTGGCGGAACAGATCGACCACGGTCTTGGCCTCGTCGAGGCGGAGCATGCCGTGATCGACGAAGACGCAGGTGAGCTGGTCGCCGACCGCTTCGTGGATCAGCACGGCGGCCACGGCCGAATCGACGCCGCCGGAGAGGCCGCAGATCACCTTGCCCTTGCCGACTTGCTGGCGGATCTTCTGGATCTCCTCCTCGCGGAAGGCGCGCATCGTCCAGTCGCCGGAAAGCCCTGCGATCTTGCGCACGAAGTTGCGGATCAGCTTGGCGCCGTCGGGCGTGTGCACCACTTCGGGGTGGAACATCAGGCCGTAATATTTGCGCGTCTCGTCCTGGATGATCGCGAACGGCGCGTTCGGCGAGGTGCCGGCGACGGAAAAGCCCGGCGGCATTCTTGTGATGCGATCGCCGTGGCTCATCCAGACCTGGTTCTTGCCGCCGAGCGACCAGACGTCCTCGAACAGCTTGCTCTCTGCCTTCACCTCGACATCGGCGCGGCCGAATTCGCGGTGATGGCCGCCCTCGACGGTGCCGCCGAGCTGCTCCGCCATGGTCATCTGGCCGTAGCAGATGCCCATCACCGGCACGCCCGACGCGAAGATCAACTGCGGCGCGCGCGGCGAGCCCGCCTCATGCACCGACTCCGGTCCGCCGGAGAGAATCACCGCTTTCGGCTTCATCTCCAGAAAGGCCTGTTCGGCCTTGTTGAACGGGACGATCTCGCAATAGACACCGTCCTCGCGCACGCGGCGCGCAATCAGCTGCGTCACCTGGCTGCCGAAGTCGACGATGAGAATCTTGTCATGCGCCGAGGCCACCGAGGGCGTCGACGCGGAGCGGTCGTGCTGTGCTGCTGTCATGGCAAGCAAATACGCGACCATGCCCCGGGCCGCAACCGCGCGCCGACACGCGCCCACATTCTTCTTTGGGCATGGACAAATGAATATAGGTAAGTATTATTTACCTAACGGTACCGACAGACAGGGGCCGATTCGGGGAGGGCGCCATGCCGCAGCACCATCAGCCATCAGAGCTCGCCGCGCTCGGCCGGACCTGGGTCGAAGCCTGGAATGCGCGCGACCTCGAACGCGTGCTCACGCTTTACGACGAAGCCACAGAGATGGTTTCGGACCGCATCTCAGCGATGGGGATCGATCCCGATGGCATCGTGCGCGGCAAGGACGCGTTGCGGGCGTATTGGGGCAAGGCGCTCGGGCTGTCGCCGGACCTGCATTTTTCGCTGATCGATGTGTTCGTCAGCCCGGACAGCGTGGTGGTGTTTTACGAGAACGAGCGGGGCAGGCGCATTTGCGAGTATTTGCGGGTGAATGCGGCCGGGCTGATCGTGCAGGGTTCGGCGAACCATTTGCCGCATTGAAGACGTGATCCGGCCTGGCGGCATTGCTCCAGGGCGGAGGGAATTCAGCGCTTGCGCGCGCCGGCCTTCCTCACCCTGGTATCGGACCATGTCAGCGGACGGCCGGCCCGCGACGGGAGCACGAGTTTGCCGACCGGCTGCCCCGTCTCGTCCACAAGGTCGGAATGTACCTCGCCACGGGCGTAGAGATTCGCTTCGCCCCATTGCCGCAAGCTGACCACGACCGGAAACAGGTCGCGTCCCCGCTTCGTCAGCGCGTATTCCTGATAGGCGCTCCCGTCGGAGGCCGGAACCGATTCGAGCACGCCGAGCTCCACCAGCCTGTGCAGGCGCGCGCTGAGCATGCCCCTGGCGATCCCGAGGTTCTTCTGGAAATCGCCGAATCGGCGCAACCCGTCGAAGGCATCGCGCACGATCAGGAGCGACCAAACGTCCCCAATTGCGTCGAGTGCCCGCGCTACCGGGCATTCAGCCTCGGCAAAACCGGTCCGCTTCATTCGCCGCCCTCCAAACAAGTCCTAAAATAGGACTAGACAGCGCCGCACGCAACTGGTCTTATTTTAGGACCAGATTGAGCGTGCGGGAGGCGACAATGACGAATGACGACATCGCGACAGCCGGACCGGCCAAGGCCGGCGACATCAACGGCGATATGACCGGGCGCGGCCTCTCGCGGGCGATGGCGCTGCTGTTCGCGCTGACCTGCGGCCTCAGCGTCGCCAACGTCTATTTCGCGCAGCCGCTGCTCGATGCCATGGCGCACGATCTCGGCATCGCCCCCGCCGCGATCGGCATGGTGGTGACGTTCACCCAGATCGGCTACGCGTTCGGCCTGATCTTGATCGTGCCGCTCGGCGATCTCTGGGATCGGCGCCGCCTGATCGTCGGGCAGACCCTGCTGTCGGCGATCGGCCTCGCCATCGTCGGCACGGCGTCGCAGCCCGTCGTGCTGCTCGCGGGAATGACGATGGTCGGCGTGCTGGCCGTCGTCGTCCAGGTCCTCGTCGCCTTTGCCGCGACGCTGGCAACGCCGGACGGGCGCGGCCGCGCCATCGGCACCGTCACCAGTGGCGTCGTCGCGGGAATCCTGCTGGCGCGGTTCGCCTCGGGCGCGCTGGCCGATGTCGGCGGCTGGCGCACGGTCTACCTGGTCTCGGCCTGCCTCATGCTCGCCATGGCCGTGCTGCTCCTGCGCGTACTGCCGCGCGGCCGGCCGTCGACGTTGGCCGGATCGTCCTATCTGGCGCTGTTGCGCTCAACCGCCTCGCTGTTTGTTCAGGAGCCGATCCTGCGCGAGCGCGCGCTGTTTACGTTTCTGATCTTCGCCAATCTGAACGTGTTCTGGAGCTCGATCGTGCTGCCGCTCTCGGCACCGCCCTTCGCGCTGTCACACACCACAATCGGATTGCTCGGGATCGCCGGTTTTGCTGGAGCACTGGCGGCGCGCAATGCCGGGCGCCTTGCCGACCTCGGCTGGGGCCAGCGCACCACCGGGCTATCGCTGCTGCTGATGCTGGGCGCCTGGGCTCCGATCGCCTGCCTGCACACCTCGCTGTGGTTGGTCGTCGCCGGCGCGATCATGCTGGATTTCGGGCTCCAGGCCGTGCATGTGACGAGCCAGAGCCTGATCGTGGCTGCCCGATCCGATGCGGCCAGCCGGCTGGTCGGGGGCTATATGGTGTTCTACTCGATCGGAAGCGCGGTCGGCGCGATTGCATCGACGATGGTGTACGCGATGGCGGGCTGGAGCGGCGTTTGCGTGCTCGGCGCCGGGATCAGCGCGGCCGCGCTGCTGGTGTGGGTCATCATCGCGAGCAGGATGCGGTGACGGCGGACTGCGCGCTGACGCACTAGGAAAAATGGGGACTGCGCCGAAACCATACGATAACAACAGCGCCGCCGCCGCTAATACAGGACGACTGTAATGAAACTCCCCGCCTCCCCCTTCACGGTCACGGACTGGAGCAAGGTGGAACCGACGCTACATCCCGGCGAGACCGGGCAAGCCAGGTGGCGCACGCTGAACATTGGCGATCTCCGGGTGCGGATGGTGGAATATTCGCCCGGTTATCTCGCCGATCACTGGTGCGACCGCGGCCACGTGCTCTACGTGCTGCAGGGCGAGCTCGACAGCGAGCTGCGCGATGGGCGCAAATTCAAGCTGACGGCGGGAATGAGCTACCAGGTCTCCGATTTCGGCGACGCCGCGCATCGCTCCTCGACGGCTGTGGGCGCGACGCTGTTCATCGTGGATTGAGGGCACACGAGCGGGCGGTGTGCACCGCAAAATAGCAAAGTCCGCTGGCCTCGCGATCAGCGCGTGCCGTCTTGAAGTTGCCCCAATAATTCGCTATATTGTGATCATCGATCCTTGGCCGAACGACTGGGCCGCTCCGCCTCATTTCCAATGGGTGAGCACGTTTCAGGTATTTCTCCAAAATCGACCAAATGGGACGACGGGCGCAAACCATAGCGCACTAGTCCCCCTGAATGCATCCTCAATGAAGGGAAATGACTATGGCAATGGGCACAGTGAAGTGGTTCAACAACCAAAAGGGTTTTGGTTTCATCCAGCCGGACAACGGCGACAAGGACGTTTTCGTCCACATCAGCGCAGTTGAGCGCGCTGGTCTGAGCACCCTCAACGAGGGTCAGAAGGTTTCCTTCGACATCGTCGCGGACCGCCGCAGCGGCAAGTCCTCGGCTGACAACCTCCGCGCCGGCTAGTCCGCCGCGCACCTCGCAGTCTGACCGCGGACGTACCGGCCAGATCGCAGGAATCTCGAAGCCCCGTCACCGGCCTCCGGTGGCGGGGTTTTCGTTTGGGCCGTCATTCCGGGATTCGCCTAGCGAGAACTATGATGCGCAATTGCGCATCTGAGAATTCATCGAGCCACAGAGAATGCCGCGTAATGGATTCTCAGATGCGCAATTGCGCATCATAGCTCGCCCTTCGGGCGCCCCGGAATGACCAAGAGGGTCAGCCGGCCTTCTTCAACACCGACACGAAGAACCCGTCGGTGCCGGTCCGGCGCGGGGTCATCAGCCAGCCTTCATCCGACCGAAGCGCGGCCTTTGCAAAATCCTCGGCCTTGTCCCAGAGCACGCTGGCGGTCTGATCGGGCGGGACAACGGCAAACTCGGGGTGGCGAGCGACGAATGCCCTCACCTGCTCGCCATTCTCCTCAGGCAGCACCGAGCAGGTGATGTAGGCGATGCGGCCGCCCGGCTTCACCAGCGGCACGGCGCGCTCCAGCACCTCGGCCTGGTCCTTGAGACGGATCTCCAGCGCGCCGGGGCGCATGCGCCATTTGGCGTCGGGGTTGCGCCGCCAGGTTCCGGTTCCCGTGCAGGGCGCATCGATGACGACGAGGTCGGCCGAGGCATGGATGTCCTGGAGCGGATCGGCTTCGCCCTTGGGCGTGCGGACATCGGCGTTGTGGACGCCGGCGCGCGACAGCCGCTCGTGGATCGGCGCCAGTTGCCGCTTGTCGCTATCGGTCGCGATCAGGCGACCCTTGCCCTGCATCATGGCGGCGAGCGCCAGCGTCTTGCCGCCGGCCCCCGCACAGAGATCGATCACCTGCTCGCCGGGCTTTGCCGCGGTGAGGCTGGCCGCAAGCTGCGATCCCTCGTCCTGCACTTCAACGCCGCCCTTGATGAAATCCTCTTCGGCCTGGATGCCGGGATTGCGCGCGTCGGCCGAAAGCGCGATGCGCAGGCCAGTTGCCGACCACGGCGTCGGTTCCGCATGAAGATGAGCAAGCGCCCGCAGCACCTTGTCGCGGTTGGATTTTAGGGTGTTGACGCGCAAATCGAGCGGGGCCCGGCTCGCCATTGCGGCGGCCTCCGCCGCACGGTCCTCGCCGAACGCTTTTGTCAGATACGGATCGAGCCACTCCGGATAGTCGCCGGCGATCGCGGCGGGTGCGTCCGTCAGGGAACGGGAGGCGAGCGCCGCCTGCTCGGCCTCCGTTAGCGGCGCCGGCGCGAACCGGCTGCCGTCGAACAATGCCGCCATGGTCGCCGTGTCCATGTTGCGCTCGAGGCGGAGCATACCGATCAGCCGCGCCCGCGCCGTGTCGGCGTCCATCAGATACGCGCTCGAGGCGTAGCGGCGCAGCACGTCCCAGACCAGACCGGCAATGGCCGCACGGTCGCCGGAACCCGCGAAGCGGTGCGCAGTGCCCCACTCCTTCAGCGCCTTGGCCGCAGGCACGCGGTCTTTTTCGATGGTGTCGATCAGCTCGATGGCCGCGGACAGCCGGGCAGCGGGGGTCATTTCAAATCTTTCAGGTCAGGATTGGTTGTTTTTTGCGCATGATCTTGTCGGAAAACCGGTATCCACTTTTCCGGATCATGCGCGCGCCTAGATCAGCAACAGCATCTTCAGCGCGAAGTAGATCCACATCGCCAGCAGCACAAGCACGCCCGCAGCAACACCATTTGAACGGACATCGGAATCTTCCCATTCGGCGGGACCGCCGCAGCGTCCATTAGCTGCCACCGTTGCCGCTGACAATGAACCAGTTGAACCGGCGTTCCCACTTGAGCGACCAACTGCCGATAGTTAAAGCGATTTCGGCTCCCGCGAGCCCGGCGAGATGGCGCCATGACCACCCTGTCCAATCTGATCAGTCTCCTCATCGAGTCGCCGGACGGCCGGCTCGGCATCCTGATGTCGGCGCTATCAGGCATCGCCGCAGCGCTCGCGGTCGCGCTGGCGATGACCGTCTATTTCCGCATGAGCTATCGGACTTGGCGCGACGTCGTCAGGCATGGCCTCGCCGCCACGTCCGCCGCCGTCCTGTTCGTTTTTGTCGCCTACGACACCCGCCACGCCGCGCTCGCCTATCTCGGCCTCAACCCGTCCAAGCCCGCGGTCGAGTTCGAGATCCGCATGCCCAGGGAGACGCTGACGGCGGTATCGGATACCCAGATCGAGCTGCACACCGACCGCAACCAGACGCTGGCGCTGGTCGATGGCGTGAGCGATCTTGCCGACGGGTGCGCGCTGCTGCGCGGTGCCGTGGCGCTCAACCACCGCACCGCGGACCGGGTGCTGGTCGTGAGCCTGCCGGGCAAAGGCACGTTCGAATTCCGCCTCCGCCTGCCCGCCGAACCCCACCGCTCGGAGCAGTTCGGGCCGTGGCATCTCGCCGACCGCGTCGCCTCACCGCTAGCGGGCAGCCTCGCCCCGCAGGACGCCTATACGATCCGCTACCGCGTGTTTTAAATTTTGTTCATTGCGATGCATGCCTGCGCCGTCATCGTTCCGACGCGCGACGACCGGTATGCTGATCCCATGCCCGAATTTCGCCTGACGCAGATTTCCGACACCCATCTCGGCCGGCGCTTTCCCGACCTGATCGCCAACTTCCAACGCGTCAGCGAACATATCGACGCTGATAGACCTGATCTCGTCGTCAACACCGGCGACATCTCGTTCGACGGGCCGACCAGCCGCGACGATGTCGAATTCGCCAAGAGCCTGCACGACGCGCTGCCCGTCGCCTGCCGTTACCTGCCGGGCAATCACGACATCGGCGATAATCCCACCGCGATCGGGCCCGCGCCCACCCCTCCGGTCGCCGAACCGCATCGCCGGCAATTCTGCACACTGATCGGCGAAGACCATTGGTCATTCGAGGCCGCAGGCTGGCGCTTCATCGGCCTTAACTCACTGGTGATGAATTCAGGGCTGGCCTTCGAGGCCGAGCAGTTCGACTGGCTGGCCTCCGAAATCTCGCGCGCGAACGGCAGGCCGGTCGCGCTGTTCCTGCACAAGCCGCTGTTTCTCAACCTGCCCGACGATCCCGAAACGCCGGAGACATCGATCCGCTACGTGCCGCAGCCGGCGCGGGCACGCCTGGTCGAGATGTTTTCGCGCGTCGATCTGCGCCTGATCGCCAGCGGTCACGTGCACCAGCGGCGCGATTTCACGTTCCGTCACACGCGGCACATCTGGGCGCCGTCGGCCGGCTTCGTCATCAACGACAAGCGCCAGGACCGAGTCGCGATCAAGGAAACGGGTCTCGTCGAGTACTGCTTCCAGCCCGACAGTCTCGAGGTCCGCCACGTCCGGGCTCCTGGCCAGGTCGATGTCGATATCGAGGAGCTGCTCGCGCAGATGGGTGCGCATTAGTCTCGTCCACGGGCATCTATCCATACCATAATACCATAATGCATCAGTTTTGGCCGCTTTATGGCTAGAAGACGCTGATGACAACGTTGTCATTTCGCCATATCGTCGGTGCAGGCGGTCGAGGACCGCAGGTGGAGCGATGATGCAGTCCATGTCCGTGTGGGATAGCCAGCGCCTGTTGACGACCATGCGCGGCATCCCCGTGGTCGACGGCCTGCCCGCTGGGGAGGTCAGCAGCCAGCGCTGGTCGCCGGCACGCGGCGATCTGGCCCTCCCTGCACTCACTCTCAATGAGGCCGCTTTCGCGGCCAATCGCGATCTGTTCCTGCGATGGTGCGCGAGCGCCGGCGTGACGGTCGCGCCCCACGCCAAGACGCCAATGTCGCCGGAGCTGGCCCGCTCGCTGCGCGAGGCCGGCGCGTGGGGCACGACGGTCGCCAACGTCCAGCAGGCTGCGGTGCTGCTCGGCCACGGCGAGCGGCGCCTGCTGCTGGCCAACGAGATCGGCGGACTCGCCGCCGGCCGGCGGCTCGGCATATTGCTCGCGGCGTATCCCGACGTCGAGTTTCACGCCTTCGCGGATTCGCCGGCCGCGGTCGCAGCGCTGGCTGAAGCGGCGCAGGTTGCAGGCCGCAGCGAATTGTCCGTGCTGGTCGAGCTCGGCGCGGGACGGGCCGGCGCGCGCGATCGCGCCGCGATCGAGGCAACCATCGCAGCCGTGCTCGGCGCCGACCGGCTGGCGCTCGGCGGCGTCGCCACCTACGAGGGCGCAGCCGCAACACCCGACGCCGACGCGACCATGCGCGAGATCGCAGCGCTCATGGACCGTACCATCGAGACCTTCGCGCTGGTCCGCGCTGCTGCGCCGTGCCGCAAGCTGATCATCAGTGCCGGCGGATCGGCCTATTTCGATGTCGTGGCGCGCGCTCTGGCGCCGGTCGCCCTGGCTGACAGCAACGCCGTCGTGATCCTGCGCTCCGGCGCGCTGTTCTTTGCCGATCACGGCATCTATGCGCGCGCGTTCATTGAGCTCGACCGGCGCGGCGGCCTCGTCATCGAGGGAACGCGATACTCCGCGGCCGAAAGCTTCCGCCCCGCGCTGACGCTCTGGGCCGAGGTGCTGTCGCGGCCCGAGAGCGCGCTCGCGATCGCAGGCTTCGGCATGCGCGATGCTTCCTTCGACGAGGGACTGCCGGTGCCCTTGCGCGTTTTCCGCAACGGCGTCGCACAGCAAGGCCTTCCCGCGGACCTGGCGGTGACCCGCCTCAACGACCAGCACGCATTCCTGTCCGTCGCGCCCGGCGGCGCGCTTGCGGTCGGCGACATCATCGCCTTCGGCATCTCGCATCCCTGCACCTGTCTCGACCGCTGGCGCGTCATCCTCGGCCTCGACGCCGAGGGCATCGTCACGCGCGCCCTTCCCACCCAGTTCGGCTGAGAGCGCGCACGATGAACTTCCTGCCGCTATGGCGTTACGAGAACCAGCTGATCGACGGGGCCATCGTCACGCTCGAACTGACAGTGATCGCGGCACTGTTCGGGCTCCTGATCGGCGTCGCCGGCGCGGTCACGCTGAAAGGCCGCATCACGCCGCTGCGCTGGCTGGTGCGCTTCTATATCGAGCTGTTCCGTAACACGCCGTCGCTGATCCAGATCTTCATCGTCTTTTTCGTGCTGCCGAATTTCGGCCTGAAGCTGCCGGCCTTCGAGGCCGCCGCCGTCGCGCTCTCGCTCTATTTCGGGGCCTATTCGGTCGAGATCATCCGCGCAGGCCTGGATTCCATTCCGCGCAGCCAAATCGAGGCCGGCCAGTGCCTCGGTTTGTCCGGCTGGCAGGTCTTTCGCCACATTGTGCTGCCGCCGGCGCTGCGCAATTGCTATCCGGCCGCGACCAGCCAGTTCGTCCTCCTGCTGCTTGGCACGTCGCTCGCCTCGCAAGTTGCGGCTGACGAACTCTTCCACGTCGCGGGCTTCATCGAGAGCCGCACCTATCGCAGCTTCGAGGTCTACGCGGTGATCTGCGCCGTCTATTTCGCGATGGCGATGTCGTTCAAGGCGCTGTTCGCGCTTCTCGGTGCTGCGGCCTTCCGCTGGCCGCGGCGGCGCTGAAGGGGGAAGCGATGCGATCATTCTCCTTCATTGATCTCATCTCGCTGGTCGCAGCGCTGCGCTGGACCGTTGCGCTCGTCGTGCTCGCACTCGCCCTTGGTGCGCCGCTGGCGCTCGCGCTGGCCATGGGTCGCATCAGCCGTTTCGCTGGGCTGCGCTGGGCGATGGCGGTCTGCATCCAGGTGGTCCAGAGCGTGCCGCTGCTGGGCCTGCTGTTCTTCTTCTATTTCGGCATGCCGGTGTTTTTGGGCATCCAGGTGCCCGCCACCGTCGCCGTGACCGTGGCCTACACGCTCTACACCGCCGCCTTTCTCGGCGAGATCTGGCGCGGCGGCCTGGAAGCCGTGAAGCAGACGCAATGGGAAGCCGGCGCATGCCTCGGGCTGTCGGGCTGGCAACAATTCCGTCACATCGTTGCACCACAGGCGCTACGCCTGTCGTTACCGCCGAGCGTCGGCTTCCTGGTGCAGCTGATCAAGGGCACCTCGCTCGCGTCCATTCTCGGCTTCGTCGAGCTCGCCCGCGCAGGGCAAGTGGTGAGCGCCGCGACGTTCCAGCCGCTTCTCACCTACGCGCTCGTCGCCGGGATCTATTTCGCGCTCTGCCTGCCGCTCACGCTCTGGTCCCGCTCCCTGGAGGCCCGCCTCGATGGCTCTCGTTGAAATCCGCGACGTGCACAAGACATTCGGCCGGGTCGAGGTGCTCAAGGGCGTCTCGCTCGATGTCGAGGAAGGCGAGATCGTCACCATCATCGGCCGCTCCGGCTCCGGCAAGTCGACGCTGCTCCGCTGCATCAACGTCCTGGAGAGCATCGATTCCGGCGAGATCCGCATCGAGGGCGAGAAGGTCCACGCCAAGATGCGCGACCTCAAGCAATTCCGACAGCGCGTCGGCATCGTGTTCCAGGCCTTCAACCTGTTTCCGCATCTGAAGGTCGAGCGCAACATCACGCTTGCCCCGCTCCTGACCGGCCGCATCGACAAGGCGAAGGCGCGCGCGCTCGCCGAGGACGTGCTCACCCGCGTCGGGCTTGCCGAGAAGATCGACGCCTGGCCGGAGCAGCTCTCCGGTGGCCAGCAGCAGCGCGTCGCAATCGCGCGCTGCCTCGCCATGGCCCCTCACCTGATGCTGTTCGACGAGGTGACCTCCGCGCTCGACCCCGAGCTCGTCGGCGAAGTGTTGAAGGTGATGGAAGCGATGGCCAAGCAGGGCATGACCATGATCCTGGTCACGCATGAGATGGGCTTTGCCCGCAACGTCGCCAACCGCATCGTCTTCATGCACCAGGGCCGCGTCTGGGAACAGGGGCCGCCGGCAAAGCTGTTCGCCAACCCAGAGACCCCCGAGCTCGCAAGCTTCATCGCGTCGTCGAAGTGAACATCGTTCACCAAATCCGCCACCAGGAGAGAGCCATGAGAAAGTTGAAGTCCCTCTTCACCATCGCAGCCGCGGCACTTGCCGTTTTCGCCGCACCAAACCTCGCCAAGGCCGACAAGCTCCAGGACGTGCTCGGCTCTGGGAAGCTGCGGGTCGGCATTCTCACCGATGCCGCGCCGTGGGGTTTCAAGGACGACAAGGGGGAGATCGCGGGACTGGACGCCGATCTCGCCAGGCTGATCGCCGCCGACATGGGCGTGAAGCTCGAGCTCGTCCCGGTGACGGGTGCGGCGCGCATCCCGAGCCTGCTCTCGGACAAGATCGACATGCTGATCGCGGGCCTCGGCGCCACGCCGGAGCGCGCCCAGCAGGTGATGTTCTCGCAGCCCTATGCGGTGGTGAATCTCGGCGTCTACGGCGCAAAGTCGCTTGCCGCCGCCACCGGCAAGAAGCCCGACAATCTCGACGGACGCAGCGTCGCGGTCGCCAAGGGCTCGACGCTCGACGTCTGGCTGACCGACAACGCACCGAAGGTGAAGCTGGTGCGTTTCGAGGACACGCCGGCGGCGCTCGCCGCCTATCTGGCCGGCCAGGCCGACACGTTCGCGGAGAACAGCGCAATCGCGCTGAAGGTGCAGGAGCAGAACCCGACCAAGGAGGTCGAGCTGAAATTCCTGATCCGCCAGTCGCCGGCCCATGTCGGCGTGCGCCAGGGCGAGCAGAACCTGCTCAACTGGATCAACACCGACATCTTCACCAACAAGCTCAACGGCAAGCTCGGCGCGCTGCAGCTGAAATGGTTCAAGGAAGAGCAGTTGCTGCCGACGCTGTAGTTTTGGATAGGCTCCCGCGTCACGCGGGAGCCGACTTCACGAGGAGAATTTCAAGATGATCAAACGTTACGTCGCCGGTCCGCGCATGAGCCAAGCCGTCGCCGCCGGCGGCATGGTGCACATCGCCGGCCAGGTCGCGGACGACCGCAAGGCTGGCATCGTGTCGCAGACCCAGCAGGTGCTCGCCAAGATCGATGCGCTGCTGAAGGACGCCGGCTCCGACCGCTCCAAGCTCATCGCCGTCAACGTCTTCCTGCCGCACATCACCGACTTCGACACCATGAACTCGGTCTATGACGCCTGGATCGATCCGGCCAATCCGCCGGCGCGCGCCTGCGTCGAAGCCCGCCTCGCCGATCCCGACCTCCGCGTCGAGATGACCGCGGTCGCCTTGCTCTGAAGGCGACGCCATCCGTTCAACCTTCGGCCGGCGTCGGCGACGACGCGGCCCCGAGGCAAGCCATGCATACCGGACTTTTCCACGAGATCGATTTCGAGACGGACCAGAAATGGTCCGGCCATCTTGGTATTCCCTTCTCGATTGATCGCTCCCCCTATTACCAGCTCAAGATCCCGATCTTCCGGATCAAGAACGGCGCCGGCCCGAAACTGCTGTTGATGGCCGGCAATCACGGCGACGAATATGAGGGCGAGATCACGCTGACGCGGCTGTATCGCCGACTCGATGCGGCGGCGGTGAAGGGCGAGATCACGATCCTGCCCTTCGCCAATCTGCCGGCGGTGATGGCGGCCCGCCGCCGCTCACCGCTCGATGAAGGCAATCTCAACCGCGCCTTCCCCGGCGATGCCTGGGGAACGCCGACCTTTCGGCTGGCGCATTTTCTCGAGCATGAGCTGTTTCCGCGCCACGAAATCGTCTTCGACATCCACTCGGGCGGTACGTCGATGGCGCACGTGCCCTGCGCGCTGATCGAGCGGCAGGGCACTCCCGAGATGTTCGGCCACGCGCTGCGCCTGATGGAGGGGTTAGGCATGCCCTTCGCTTTCGTCGCGGAGAACGGCGCCGCCGCGCCGACCTCGATGGCGGCAGCCGCGCGCGCCGGCGCGATCGGCTTGTCGGGCGAATTCGGTGGTGGCGGCACTGTCACGCCGCAGACGATGGCGCTCACAGCGCGTGCCGTCGATCGGCTGTTGCTGGCGCTTGGCATCGTCCAGGCACCGGTACTGGGTCCCCACGCCCCGGTCGAACGCGCGAGCGAACTGCTGGCGCTGCAAAGTCACGCGCAGGCAGTGTTCGCAACGCGGCGCGGCTGGTTCGAGCCGGCGGTCATGGTCGGCGCACGAGTCAAGGCCGGCGACGTCGCCGGCTGGTATCATGATTTCGAGCGCCCGGAGCAGCCCGAAGAGGTGCTGCGCTTTCCGGCCGACGGCATCGTGATCTCACAGCGCCTGCACACCGACAGTCAGAGCGGCGACTGCCTGGTCCAGGTCGGCCGAGCGCTCGCGCGCGACGAGGTGTCGGCGCGATGAGCTTTGGAGACGATACCGACTTCGACTAAGTTCGGGATTCGATGGCTGATCCGCTGAAGCCGACCTATGACGACGTGGTGCGCATTCCGGCGCCGCCCGGCCGCGGCAGCGCGAGCGGACGGCCGCCACGTATCGAGGAGGTGGCGGAGCGCGCGGGCGTGTCGCCGATCACGGTATCGCGGGTGCTGCGCCATCCCGAGAAGGTTAATCGCGACACCCGTGAGCGCATTCTCGAAGTAATCGAGGCCACCGGCTATGCCTCCAACCCGCATGCGCGCGCGTTGCGGTCGGGCAGGTCCAACGTGGTGGTAGCGTTCGTCTCCAACATCCTCAGCCAGCAGTTCGGGCTTGCCGTGCGCAGCTTTGCCGCCACGCTCGAGCCGGAAGGGTTCGAGGTGCTGGTCGGTCAGACCTCCTACTCCTACGCCAAGGAGGTCGCGATGATCCAGTCGCTGCGCGGCATCCGGCCGGCAGCCGTCATGTTCACCGGCGTTATCGAGCTTGAGGAGAATCGCGCCGCGCTCGAAGAGCTCAGCATTCCCGTGATCGAGACCTGGGCGTTCCCGCCCGATCCCATCGACATGCTGGTCGGCCTCTCCAACGTGGACGCCGGCGCGATGGCGGCACGGCGCCTTGCGGAGGCCGGACATCGCCGCGTCGCCTTCATCGGACGCAGCGTCGGGCGCGGTGCACTGCGCCGCGACGGTTTTCGTGCGGCCGCTGCCAAGCTCGGGCTGGAGATCAGCCACGAGATCGGCGTCGGCGAGATCGCGGGGCTGGTCGATGGCCGCGCGGCGTTCAGCGCCCTACTCGATCGCGGCGACCGCGTCGATGCCGTGTTCTGCGCCAACGATCTATTGGCGACCGGCGCGCTGATCGAGGCGCGCGCCCGCGGCCTGACGGTCCCGCGCGATCTTGCGCTGCTCGGCTTCGGCGACAACGACGTGGCGGATCAAATCACGCCCGGCCTCACCACCATCTCCTTCGACGCGGCTTCCGTGGGGCGTATCGCAGGCGAATTGCTGCTGGCGCGCCTTGGCGGCGCGCCGCCGGCCGAACAGCGGCTTGCGGTCGAGCTCTTCCTTGTCGAGCGCGGCAGCATCTGACGATGCGGCTTACGCGACGCTCTTGAGATCCTGCTGGATCGCGGCAAGCAGGGATTGCAGCGCCTGGCTGTTCACCGGCTTGGCCGCGCAAGAAGCAGGCTGACCATCGGATGGCTTGGCGGCCTTGACCGGACGTTTCGGAAAGGGCGGCGCAGGCGCGCGCATCGCGGGTTGCGCAGTCGCGCCCCCATCGTCGGCATGAACGAACTTGCCATGGATGACGTCGTCGCGACGGCCCATGACGAACATGATCGCCCAATAACCGGCGGCCAACAGCATTACGCAAAAAACACTGATCTCTAACATCGCAACACCCAAAATATGCGCGATGATTCAATGCCTTCGCTCAGCCGTCAATGAACCGCCGGTCACACCTGCGGCTTTTGCCGGCATGTGTGGCCGATCGGTCACTTTTTGTTAACCATCTCCGGCCCCGAGAGTGGCGTTGGCGCAACCAGGCCTTGTAACTAAGATTTGCAGCTAAGCCTTATCCGGCCCGACCCGGACGAGCTGCTTGCCGAAATTGGCGCCCTTGAGGAGCCCGATGAAGGCCCCGGGCGCGCTCTCCAGGCCCTCGGTGACGAACTCCTTGTACTTCACCCGGCCGTTACGGACCCAAGCCGACATGTCGCGCAGGAAGTCGCCATGGCGGGCGGCGAAGTCGGAGACGATGAAGCCGCGGAAGGTCAGCCGCTTGGTCAGGATCGCGCGCATCATGGACGCGGCCCATTTCGGCGGCTTGGCCTCGGTGTCGTTGTAGTGGGCGATCAGGCCGCAGACCGGCACGCGCGCAAACGGATTGAGCAGCGGGAACACGGCCTCGAACACGGCGCCGCCGACATTCTCGAAATAGACGTCGATACCCCCAGGACAGGCGTCCTTCAGCTTCGCCGCCAGATCAGGATCGCGGTGATCGAGGCAGGCATCGAAGCCGAGCTCCCTCACGACGAAGTCGCACTTGTCCTTGCCGCCGGCGATGCCGACCGCGCGGGCGCCCTTGATCTTGGCGATCTGGCCCACGGCCGAGCCGACCGCACCCGAAGCACCGGCGACGACGACGGTCTCGCCCTGTTGCGGCTTGCCGATGTCGAGCAGGCCCGTATACGCCGTCATGCCGGGCATGCCGAGCACGCCGATAGCGGTCGAGATCGGCGCGAGCTTTGGGTCGACCTTCGCAAGACCCCTGCCGTCGGAGATCGCATGCGTCTGCCAGCCGGCGCGCGAGAGCACGATGTCGCCCTTGGCGAAATTCGGATTGTTGGAGGCCGCGACCTCGCAGACCGTGCCGGCTTCCATCACCCCGTTCACGGGCACCGGCGTCGCATAGGACGGACCGTCGCTCATGCGCCCGCGCATGTAGGGATCGAGCGAAAGCCAGATCGTACGCAGCAGGACTTCACCCTGCCCCGGTGTCGGAATGGCGAATTCCTCAACGCGGAAATCGGACGGCTTTGGCTCGCCGACGGGACGCGCGGCGAGAACGATGCGTTTGCCTTGGGACATGATGGCTTCCTCCTGATTATGCTTCGGCGCGAACGGAAGCGGAGGGAGCGGGGCGCGTCAATACAAAAGCGAGGAGTGCGGCGGCCTGGAAGCACCGTGACGACGTTGCTGCGTTACGCTCGCGTTCAACGCATCGCCGTCATGCCCCGCGAAGGCGGGGCATCCAGTACGCCGCCGCTTCTCGGTTCAATCGCAGGCGTCGCGGAGTGCTGGATTCCCCGCCTTCGCGGGGAATGACAGCGGAGAACATGGCAAGCGCGCTGAAACCAACGCGGAGCCGAGACGACTAACCCCCGCCGGGATAGTTCGGGGCTTCGCGCGTGATGGTGACGTCGTGGACGTGGCTTTCGCGCAGGCCTGCGCCGGTGATGCGGACGAACTGCGCCTTGGAATGCAGCTCGCTCAGGTCGCGCGCGCCGACATAGCCCATCGCGGCGCGAAGGCCGCCGGCGAGCTGGTGCATGACGTTGCCGACCGGGCCCTTGTAGGGCACCTGGCCCTCGATGCCTTCGGGCACGAGCTTGAGCGTGTCCTTGATGTCCTGCTGGAAGTAACGGTCGGCCGAGCCGCGCGCCATCGCGCCGACCGAGCCCATCCCACGATAGGCCTTGTAGGAGCGGCCCTGCCACAAGAACACTTCACCGGGCGTCTCGTCGGTGCCCGCCAGCAGCGAGCCGACCATGGCGATGTCGGCGCCGGCGGCAAGCGCCTTGGCCAGATCGCCGGAGAACTTGATGCCGCCATCGGCAATGACGGGGATGTTCGACTTCTTCGCCGCTTCCACCGCATCCATGATCGCGGTGAGCTGCGGCACGCCGACGCCGGCGACGATACGCGTGGTGCAGATCGAGCCCGGGCCGATGCCGACCTTGATGCAATCGGCGCCCGAATCGATCAGGGCCTGCGTGCCCTCCGCCGTCGCAACGTTACCGGCGACGACCTGCACCGAGTTGGACAGGCGCTTGATGCGGTTCACGGCGTGAAGCACGTGGCGGGAATGGCCGTGCGCGGTGTCGACGACGACGAGGTCGACGCCGGCATCGATCAACCGCTCGGTGCGCTCGAAACCGGTGTCGCCGACGGTGGTGGCCGCGGCGACGCGCAGGCGGCCCTGCGCGTCCTTGCAGGCGAGCGGATGGGCGACCGCTTTTTCCATGTCCTTGACGGTGATCAGGCCGACGCAGCGATACTGGTCGTCGACGACGAGCAGCTTTTCGATGCGGTGATGATGCAGCATCCGCCGCGCTTCGTCCTGACTGACATTCTCACGGACCGTGACGAGGTTTTCGTGCGTCATCAGTTCGGAAATTTTTTGCTGACGATTGGTCGCAAACCGCACGTCGCGGTTGGTGAGGATGCCGACCAGCTTGCCCGGCGTGGACTTGCCGGCGCCGGTGACGACGGGAATGCCGGAGATGCCGTGATCGCTCATCAGCTTCAGCGCATCGTCGAGCGTGGCATCGGGGCTGATGGTGAGCGGGTTGACCACCATGCCCGACTCGTATCGCTTGACCTGCCGGACCTGGGCGGCCTGCCCCTCGGGGTCGAAATTGCGATGGATGACGCCGATGCCGCCGGCCTGCGCCATGGCGATCGCCATGCGCGCCTCGGTCACGGTGTCCATGGCGGAGGCCATGATCGGAATGTTGAGCGGGATGGCGCGGGTGACGCGGGAGCGGATATCGACCTCGCCCGGCATGACGTCGGAGAGGCCCGGCTTCAACAGCACGTCATCGAATGTAAAGGCTTCGCGGATGCCTTGTTGCACCGTAGCCATGTGCCAACTCCTTCCTGCGGCCTTGCCGCAAATAGCTATGGATGAGCGCCGCCCTCGGCGTACCTTGCGGCAGCGCCGTCGAATCGGAGCCCATCAGTGGGGTTGACGCGGGTCGATAGCACGGTCGGGTGACGAATCAAAGCGATTCGGACCGCTGGCCAGCCATGCACAGGCTTTTTGGGCTAATTCAGCGGGGATAGCCCGGCGGCGACCCACCCGCCGTCATTCCGGGGCGCGACGAAGCCGCGAGCCCGGAATCCATCCCAAAGCGGTCTCTCGGCCCAATGGATTCCGGGCTCGCGCCAAGGAGGCGCGCTCCGGAATGACGAGAGGTGTCACACAATCGTTGCGCAGGATTTAGGTGCCATGCGCTGATCCGCAATGGTCCCCGCTCGGTGGCGGTGATAAGCCGCAATTCCACCCGTCCTGCCAATTTCAATTACCAATCCGTCATGATCGACAAGCAACGCGTCATTCCACTGATCGTGGCCACCGCCCTGTTCATGGAAAACATGGACTCGACAGTGATCGCCACCTCGCTGCCGGCGATCGCGGCCGACATCGGCACCAGCCCACTGACGCTCAAGCTCGCGATCACGTCCTATTTGCTGTCGCTCGCGGTGTTCATTCCGGCGAGCGGCTGGACTGCTGACCGCTTTGGTGCGCGCCTGGTGTTTGCCATCGCGGTCGGGGTGTTCATGGTCGGCTCGGTCGGCTGCGCGCTCTCGACGTCGGTCACCGATTTCGTGTTCGCGCGCATCCTCCAGGGCATGGGCGGGGCAATGATGACGCCGGTCGGACGCCTCGTGCTGCTGCGCTCGGTCGACAAGAGCGCGCTGGTCAATGCGATGGCCTGGGTGACGGTCCCTGCCCTGATTGGTCCCGTGATCGGGCCGCCGCTCGGCGGCTTCATCACCACCTACGCGTCGTGGCATTGGATCTTCCTGATCAACATCCCGATCGGGCTGCTCGGCATCTTCATGGCCTTGCGCTTCATCGATCCCATCAAGAGCGAGGAACGCGAGCCGTTCGATCTCTACGGCATGGTGCTCGCGGGAATCGGCCTCGCCGGCATCGCGTTCGGATTGTCGGTTGCCGGCCTCAATCTGCTGCCGTGGAGCACCGTCGTCGCCCTGGTCGTCGGCGGATCGATCTCGATGACGCTGTACGTACTTCACGCAAGGCGCACGGGATCGCCGGTGCTGGACTTTTCGCTGTTGAAGCTGCCGACGCTACGCGCGGCCGTTCTCGGCGGCTTCATGTTCCGGCTCGGCATCGGCGCGCTGCCGTTCCTCCTCCCGCTCCTGATGCAGGTCGGCTTCGGCCTGTCGCCGTTCAAGTCGGGCCTCGTCACGTTCGGCTCCTCGCTTGGCGCCATGGGCATGAAGGCGCTGGCCGCGCGCATCATCCGCGCCTTCGGCTTCCGCAATCTGATGACGATGAATGCCATCATCAGCGCGGTTTTTCTCGCCGCCTGTGCGCTGTTCACGGTGACGACGCCGCTGCTCATCATCATGATCATCCTGGTGGTCGGCGGCTTCTTCCGCTCGCTGGAGTTCACTGCGATCAACACGGTCGCCTATGCCGAGGTCGAGACCGCACAGATGAGCCGCGCCACCACGCTTGTCAGCGTCAACCAGCAGCTGGCGGTCTCGGCCGGCGTCGCCGTCGGTGCCGCCTCGGTGGAGACGACGATGTGGCTCAGCCACGTCAGCGAGCTCAACGCCACCGTATTCGCGCCGGCCTTCATCGTGGTCGCGCTGACCTCGGCGGCGTCGAGCTGGTTCTTCTGGCAGATGCCCGATGATGCCGGCCACGAGATCTCCGGCCGCAAGGCGGTGGAGATTTCCAGCCGCAAAGGCGCGGACAAGGGTGCAGCGAAAGCGGCCGTCAAGGCGGCGACCGAGGACACGCAGGACGTGCGGGACCAAAGGTTGGGGTAGCGGAAAGCAAGGTGTCGGCCCTCGGCGGACAAAATGCGCGAAACAACTCCATGCAAAGCAGCCGAGGGGCGTCGGGGTCAATTGCTTCCATATTTCCGAAAACGGATTGATGCATCCATCGTCGGCATGAGACCATAGTGACGGAATTCCCGAAAGACGATCCACCGTCCGGCCCCGCGACGTGATCTTCGCACGCCCGCGGAACAGCTAAGGGATATGGATCTCTCGGGCAAAAGCCATAGTCACGAGGCGGCCGCCACCAGAGCGCGCGGGTTCAATGAGAGGAACACCCGTTTATCTTTGTGGCTCCTGTTGCTCGCGGATGGCGCGCACTTGCAACTTTTGCCCTTCGGCAATGTTGGCTCCCATTGAGAAATGCTCATGGAGGAGCTTCAGATGAACACGAGCAAGAACAGGTTCCTGCTGACCACAGCAGTCCTGCTCGCCGGTGTCAGCCTGGCATCGGCCCAGGGCATGCGTGAAGGTGCCGGCGGTGGAATGAGCGGCGGCGGAACGAGCGGAGGCGCAGGCGCTGGCGCTGCGGAACACGGTCGATCCGGCGATGGAATGCCGCAAGGTGCAGGTGGTGCTTCCCATAGCGAAGGTGCAGCTGGCATTTCCCACCGCGAGGGAATGACACAGGGCCGCGCAGGCGGCCGGGCCGAGGGTCCCTCTGCGGCGCCATCGCGCACCGAGCGCAGTGAAGGAATGCGTGATAGCGGCACGGCCGACAGGAGCGAGCGTCAGACCATCGGTCAGGGTCGCAGCGATCGCGACGCTGCACGACAGTCCCAATCTGAAAGCGGGAAGCATGGCAAGGACCAAACAGTCGGACAGAGCCGTAGCGAACCTAGCCATGCGCGTCAGTCCAAGTCCGATAGCGACAAGAGCGGACAGAAGGACCAGACCGTCGGACAGGGACGCAGCGACCGCGACCGCACGCGTCAGTCACAAGGTGCAGAACAGGGTAAGAGCACGACCACAGGCGCCAACACCAAGGACAATGTCCAAGGCAAGAACGCGCAGGGTCAGAGCACGACAACGACCGGCGCCAACACCAAGAGCAACGCCCAAGGTCAGGACGCCCAGGGTCAGAGCACGACAACGACCGGCGCCAACACCAACAGCAACGTCCAGGGCCAGAGCCCACAGCAGGGTCAGGGCACGACGACCGGCGCCAACACTCAGGCTTCGGCCAACACTCAGGCGCAAGCCCAGGGTGGGACTACCCAGAGCCTGTCCGGCCGCGTGCAGGTAAACGCGCAGCAGCAGACCACACTGCAGCAGTCGGTGTTGACCTCAAGCAACGTGGAGCGCGCGCGGGTCAACTTCAATTCCATCAACTTCGCCGTCAACCCCGGCGTGGTGGTGCCGCGGAACATCTCCGTGGTCGCCGTCTCGGCATTCCCGGTGCTGATCGACCTCTATCCGGACTATCGCGACGATAGCTTCTTCGTCGTGGATGACGAGATCGTCGTCCTCGACCGAAGCCGCCGAATCGTCGACGCCATTCCCGCCGGCCCGCGGACACACTTTGCCCGGCGCGGCGGCCCGAGCGGCGGCGGTGCCAATGTCGCGGCGCTGAATCTCAGCCCCGACGAGATCCGCGTTGTTCAACGGGTCCTGATTGAACGTGGCTTGCTGTCTGGCCAAGCAGACGGCGTCCTCGGGCCCGCTACGCGCGAAGCGCTGATCACCTTCCAGAGACAGGAAGGCTTCCAGACCACTGGCTCGATCGATACCCGCACGGTCGCTGCACTTGGCGTGTCCAACCAGATCCGTGCCACGCAGGGCCAATCGACGACCGTTGGTCAAGGCGCGACTGGCCAGTCGACGCAGCAGAACACAACCGAGCAGTCGACGCAGCAGAACACGACCGGTCAAACCACCGGTCAGACCAATGCGCCGGCGCAGCAGAACCAGACCACGGGCCAAGCCGGGCCGAATCAGCCATCCACTAGCGGCCAGGCCCAGCAGAACCAACCGGCGACGTCGGGTGAGGCGGCCACACAGCCGCCGCCAGGCCAGACCACCGGACAGGCCCCGGCCCAAAGCAACCAATCCACCAACCAGCCTGACGCCACACAGAACACGCCGTCTGGACAAACCAACCAGAACAATGCCCCGCCGCCTTCACCGTCGGGTCAGCCGGCTCAAAACCAACCCAGCCGGTAAGGGCCCGAGCCCCGCCCCTGGCGGGGCTCTTTTTGCGGCCTGTACGATGCTCAAGCGTTTGGCTGCCAATGCCGGACGATCGCGGCAACTCTGGTTGCCTCGGTACGTCTACCGCGCATCACGGACGGACCACGCGGTAGGAGTCCCGGCCTTCCGCCGGGACGACAGCGGAGTGTCGGGCTACGCCTTCGCCCCGCCCCGAAACCCCGTCGCGAGCACGTAGCGCTCGGACGAATCCTGGCGGCTTGCGGCCGGCTTGACGTGGCGCACGGTGGCGAAATCGCGCTTGAGCTGATCGAGCAGTTCGGCGTCGGCACCGCTTTGGAAGGTCTTGGCCAAAAAAGCTCCGCCGGGCTTGAGCACGTCGCAGGCAAACGCCGCCGCGGTCTCGATCAGGCCGACGATGCGGAGCTGGTCGGTCTTGCGATGGCCGGTGGTGTTGGCGGCCATGTCGGACATCACGACGTCGGCGCCGCCGCCCAGCATGGCCTTGAGCTTGTCCGGCGCGTCGTTCTCCATGAAGTCGAGCTGCGCGAAGTCGACGCCGGGAATCTCAGGCATCTCCAACAAATCGATCGCCACGACCTTGCCCTTGCCGTCGACCGAGCCGACGCGCTTGGCCGCGATCTGGCTCCAGCCGCCGGGTGCAGCGCCAAGATCGACTACGGCCATGCCGGGTTTCAGCAGCCGAAACTTGTCGTCAATCTCCAAAAGCTTGAACGCCGCGCGCGAGCGATAGCC
Source organism: Bradyrhizobium sp. 142 (assembly GCF_023074015.1). Taxonomy (NCBI): domain Bacteria; kingdom Pseudomonadati; phylum Pseudomonadota; class Alphaproteobacteria; order Hyphomicrobiales; family Nitrobacteraceae; genus Bradyrhizobium; species Bradyrhizobium sp. 142. The sequence goes on along the minus strand of NZ_JADPKQ010000424.1, from coordinate 78,695 downwards.
CAGCGCCTTGGCCTTAACGACATAGGGATCGTTGAGCTGCCGCTCCAGCCAGAGCTTTGATGACAGCTTGCGCTTGCCGCCGGTCTTGACCTGGACGTGCAAGCGGCCGGTGGTATCCTTGGCCATCACCAGCTCCTGAGCGCGCCGTCCTCGCGCATCATCTCGACCAGCATGCCTTCGCGCAGGCCCCGGTCGGCGACGCGCAGGCGCGGCAGCGGAAAGGCGCGGCGGATCGCATCGAGAATGGCGCAGCCGGCCAGCACGAGATCGGCGCGCTCGGCGCTGATGCAATTGTTGGCTGCGCGCTCCTCGTAGCTCATGCCGAGCAGCTTGCTGATGGTCGCGGTGACGTCGGCATCGTTCATCCAGATGCTGTCGATGCGGCGGCGATCGTAGCGCACGAGGTTGAGATGAATGCCGGCGAGCGTCGTCACCGTGCCGGACGTGCCGAGCAGATGCATGCCAGCGAGATCGCGACCGTGCGCCTGCGCAAACGGTGCCACGTGGCGTGCGACCTCCTGCTCCATCTGCGCGTAGATTTCCGGCGTGACGTCGCGGCCGCCGAACTGCTCGGCCAGCGTGACGACGCCGAAGGGAATCGACATCCACGCCTTGATGCGCGGCTCCGGGTTCTCGCCGGCAGGATCGCGCTCGATCCGCACCAACTCGGTCGAGCCGCCGCCGATGTCGAACAGGATGGCGCCGCGTCCCCTGGGATCGACCAGCGGCGAGCAGCCGAGCACGGCAAGCGCGGCCTCGGTCTCGCGGTCGATCACCTCGAGCTCGATGCCGGTCTCGGCCGAGACGCGGCTGCGAAAGCCTTCCGCATTCGAAGCCGCACGGCAGGCCTCGGTGGCGATCAGCCGCAAGCGCCGCGCTTTGCGCAGGTTGATCTTGTCGCGGCAGATGCTGAGCGCAACGATGGCGCGCTCGATCGCGGCCTCGCTGATGCACCCCGTGGCCGAGACGCCCTCGCCGAGCCGGATGATGCGCGAGAACGAATCGACCACGCGAAAGCCGTCGCTGGTCGGGCAGGCGATCAGGAGCCTGCAATTGTTGGTGCCGAGGTCCAGCGCCGCGTAAACGCCGGTTCCCGGCGCTTGTACGACGACGGCCGGTTCAGTGGCCAATGCCACCGCCGCCATCGACCCCTCTAGCTCACCGTGCAGCGCATGGCCGTCGCGGAGCCGCGTGTGGTCATTCATACAAACTGTCTTTCCGCGGCCAGTTGGGCCGATCTGGAATTGCTTTTTCGCCTGAAACATTAGCAGCGCGGCAGGTCTGCGCAACAACGCATCACATAGGACCATGCCCATTCGTGCGTTGTCGTGAACGGGTCCGTGGGTTATTTGGAGGGATCCGGTCCTCCAGGCGCCCACAAACCGCGCAATCGCCGGCTTTTCAGGTCAATCCCATGCAAGAACACACTAAATCGTCTACGCTCGAAAACGCTATTGCACTGCAAAAATACGGCGTCGGGCAGCCCGTCCGCCGCAAGGAGGACGACGCGCTGGTGCGCGGCAAGGGCCGCTACACCGACGATTTCAACCTGCCCGGCCAGGCCCATGCCGTGGTCGTCCGCTCGACCCATGCGCATGGCATCATTCGCGGCATCAAAATCGACGCCGCCAAGGCGCTGCCGGGCGTGCTGGGGGTGTGGACCGGCACCGACCTCAATGCCGCCGGCTATGGCCCCTTCACCTGCGGTCTGCCGCTGAAGAGCCGTGACGGCTCGCCCCTACTCCAGACCAACCGCCAGCCGCTGGCGACCGACAAGGTGCGCTTCGTCGGCGATCCCATCGCCTTCGTGGTGGCGGAGACGCTAGCTCAGGCGCGCGATGCGGCCGAGGCGGTCGAAGTCGACATCGACCCGCTGCCGGCCGTGACGGATCCCGAGGAAGCCGCCAAGCCGGGCGCGCCGCAGCTTTACGACCACATCCCGAACAATGTCCCACTCGACTATCACTATGGCGACACGGACAAGGTCAACGCCGCCTTCGCCAGCGCCGCCCATGTGACCAGGCTCGACATCGAGAATACTCGCGTCGCCGTGGTCTCGATGGAGCCGCGCGTGGGACTTGCCTCTTATGACAAGAAGGCCGAGCGCTACACTCTCCAGGTGCCGACGCAGGGGGTGGCGGGCAACCGCGCCAATCTCGCCAAGAACCTGAAGGTACCGAACGAGAAGGTGCGCATTCTCACCGCCAACGTCGGCGGCTCCTTCGGCATGAAGAACATCAACTATCCCGAATACATGTGCATCCTGTACGCGGCCAAGGCGCTTGGTCGTCCGGTGAAGTGGCTCGACGAGCGTTCGACCAGCTTTCTCTCCGACAGCCACGGCCGCGCACAAAAGATCCATGCCGAGCTCGCGCTCGACACCGAGGGGCATTTCCTCGCCGCCAAACTCTCGGGCTACGGCAATCTCGGTGCCTACATCACCGGCGTCGCACCGGGCCCGCTCTCGCTCAACACCGGCAAGAACTTTTCCAGCGTCTATCGCACGCCGCTGATGGCCGTCGATATCAAGACGGTGCTGACCAACACCACGCTGATGGGCGCTTATCGCGGCGCCGGACGGCCCGAGGCGAACTACTACATGGAGCGGCTGATCGACCGCGCCGCCGACGAGATGGGCATCAACCGCCTGACCTTGCGCAAGCGCAACTTCATCAAGCCGAACCAGATGCCGTTCCCGGCATCCTCAGGCGTCACCTATGACAGCGGCGACTTCCAGGCGGTGTTCAACAAGGCGCTCGAAATCTCCGACCACGAGAATTTCGCCAAGCGCAAGAAGGAGAGCAAGAAGGCCGGCAAGCTGCGCGGCATCGCGGTCGGCTCCTATCTCGAGGTCACCGCGCCGCCGAGCCCCGAGCTCGGCAAGATCGTGTTCGACCCCGACGGCTCCGTGCAGCTCATCACCGGCACGCTCGACTACGGTCAGGGCCATGCCACGCCATTCGCGCAGGTGCTGTGCGAGCAACTCGGAATCCCCTTCGAGAGCGTCAAGCTGGTGCAGGGCGACAGCGACATCGTCCACACCGGCAGCGGCACCGGCGGCTCGCGGTCGATCACGGCGAGCGGTATGGCGATCGTGGAGGCCTCGAAGCTCGTGATCGAGAAGGGCAAGCGCGCCGCGGCGCACATGCTGGAAGCCTCCGAGGCCGACATCGAGTTCGAAGGCGGCAGCTTCACCATTGCCGGCACCGATCGCAGCATCGACATCATGGAGCTGGCCAAACGCCTGCATGACGGCAAGGTGCCGGAGGGCGTGCCCGATACGCTCGACGTCGACCACACCAGCGAGCCGGTGCCGTCGGCATTCCCGAACGGCTGTCACGTCGCCGAGGTCGAGATCGATCCCGACACCGGCGTGGTGCAGATCGTGCGCTACAGCGCCGTCAACGATTTCGGCACGGTGATCAACCCGATGCTGGTCGCGGGCCAGCTCCATGGCGGCGTCGTGCAGGGCATCGGCCAGGCGCTGATGGAGCAGGTCCGCTACGACGAGAGCGGCCAGCCGATCACGGGCTCGCTGATGGACTATGCGCTGCCGCGTGCGGAGGACGTGCCGAACATGACGGTCGGCGACCATCCGGTGCCGGCGACGACCAATCCGCTCGGCAGCAAGGGCTGCGGCGAAGCCGGCTGCGCCGGCAGCATGTCGACGGTAGTGAATGCGGTGGTCGATGCCCTCTCCGACTACGGCATCAAGCACATCGACATGCCACTCACGCCTGAGCGGGTCTGGCGGGCGATCCAGGATGCGAAGGGGAAGGCGGCGTGAGGGACGCTCTTCCGCAGCTGCACACCCGCTGTCATCGTCCGCGAAGGCGGACGATCCAGTACTCCGAGACAGCGCGACTAGAACCGAAAAGCCGCGGCGTACTGGATGCCCCGCCTTCGCGGGGCATGACGCCGGTATTTGGGGTGACAGCTACCGCACGACTGCCAACGCGCCCTACGCCGCCGCCTGCTCGCGCGGCTGGTAGATCGCGATGTGCTGGCAGTGCGCGAGCGGTGTCGTGCCGTTACCGACGACGAGTGCGTCGAGCTCGACGAAACGGTGGCCCTTCTTCTCATAGTTCGCAGTCACCTTGGCTCGTGCAATGATCTCGTCACCGGCGCGCGCGGCCGACAGAAGCTGCATGCGGCTGCCGACGTGGATCCACGGGCCCAGAACGGTGTTGTCCACCAGCACCCGGTTCATGACCCGCTGGATCAGACCGGGATGACCGAGCCCCTCGCGCGCAAAGATCGGATCGATTTCCCGGATATCCGCGAGATAGTCAGCGGCCGCCTGTCCAATCCATCGGCGCGGCACGGTGCCGAGCCATTTGCCGGTCTCGAATGTCGCGGGGCTGACCGGCTTGCGCTCGGACACGGCCGGCACCTCGACATAGTCGTTCAGCGAAAACGCCGCCACAGTCGCCGGCAGTGAGGCCGTTCCCATCGCGCACAGCTCGCCGCGACTGAACACCTCGATCGTCAGTACGTCGTTGTGCTCGGTCGCATCGACATCCGCCGTCTCACCGTCATAGACCGGCTTGGTGAAGCGTGCCTCGACCAGCCCGCGCGCAAGGAATTCGCGGCCCCAGCGCGCCACCGGCACGTGCATCATATAGGCGAAGACATCGACGCCCGGGACCAGCCCGCCGGAAAAGCCGAAGCGGCGCGCCACCGCGTCGTCGTGCATCTTGTTTTCGGATTGCTTGGCGGTGTTGTAGGCCTCGACGCTGTAGGTTTCGAGCCGGTTCGGCATGGGGGTTTCCCTGAATTCTTGTTGTTTCGGCGCCGATCGTAGGCCGCCGGGAACCACGGTCAATCCCCTCGCCTTTGAAGCCCGAATGGGGTACCACGCGGCGAATGACTGACACCCCCACCCGCATCTATGTCGACGCCGACGCTTGTCCCGTGAAGGACGAGATCTACCGCGTCGCGCTCCGGCACGGCGTGCCCGTGAGCGTGGTCGCGGGCAACTTCATCCGCGTGCCCCAGGACCCACTGATTGAGCGCATCGCCGCAGGCGCCGGTATGGACGCCGCTGACGACTGGATTGCGGAACGAGTCAAGCCCGGCGACGTCGTCGTCACCTCCGACATTCCGCTCGCCAGCCGCTGCGTCAAGGCGGGCGCCGACGTGATCGCGCCGAACGGAAAACCGTTCACGGAAGAGTCGATCGGGATGACTCTGGCGGTGCGCAATTTGATGACGGATCTGCGCTCGGCGGGCGAAGTCACCGGCGGACCGCGATCGTTCGCACCGCGCGACCGCTCAACCTTCCTCTCGGCGCTCGACCAGACGCTGCGCCGGATCCGGCGCCGCCGCACTGATGCGGCCGCAACAAGCCAGAATTCAAGCCAGGGCTGACGATGGCGCCGCCACTGATTCAACTGAAAGACATCAAGCTGACCTTCGGCGGTACGCCGCTGCTGAGTGGCGTCGAACTCAATGTCGCGGCAAGCGAGCGGGTCTGCCTGATCGGCCGCAACGGCTCCGGCAAATCGACATTGCTGAAGATCGCGGCCGGCATCGTCGAACCCGACGGCGGCACGCGTTTCGTACAGCCCGGCGCGACCGTTCGCTATTTGCAGCAGGAGCCGGATTTCGGCGATCACAAGACCACGCTTGCCTATGTCGAGGCGGGGCTCGCGCCGGGTGACGATCCATACCAGGCGCGCTATTTGCTGGAGCAGCTCGAACTCACCGGCAACGAGAACCCCGAAAACCTCTCCGGCGGCGAGGCGCGCCGCGCGGCACTGGCCTGCGTGCTGGGGCCCTCTCCGGACATTTTGCTGCTGGACGAGCCGACCAACCATCTGGATCTCTCCACGATCGAGTGGCTGGAAAAGGAGCTCGACAGCCGCCGCAGCGCGCTGGTGCTGATCAGCCACGACCGCCGCTTCCTCTCCAATCTCTCGCGCTCGACCGCGTGGCTCGACCGCGGCAGGATCAAGCAGATCGACCGCGGCTTTGCTGCCTTCGAAGCCTGGCGCGACGAGGTACTGGCCGAGGAGGAGCGCGACCAGCACAAGCTCGACCGCAAGATCGTCGACGAAGAGCACTGGCTGCGCCACGGCGTCTCCGGCCGCCGCAAGCGCAACGTCAAGCGGCTCGGCAATCTGCACGCGCTGCGCGACCAGCGACGCAACTATCGGGGCACAGCCGGCAGCGCCAATCTCGCAGCGGCCGAGGCGGAGCAATCCGGCAAGCTGGTGATCGAGGCCAAGGGCATCACCAAGGCTTTTGGCGAACGCATGATTGTCGATAATTTCTCGACCCGCATCCAGCGCGGCGACCGGCTCGGCATCATCGGACCGAACGGCGCCGGCAAGACCACCCTGGTCAATCTCCTCACCGGTGGGGCGCAGCCGGACTCCGGTACGGTGCGGCTCGGCGCCAATCTTGAGACGGCTACCCTTGATCAGAACCGCGAAAGCCTCGATCCCAAATCGACCTTGGCCGAAGCACTGACCGGCGGCCGTGGTGACCAGATCATGGTCGGCGGCAAGCCGAAACATGTCGTCGGCTACATGAAGGACTTTCTGTTCGCGCAGGAGCAGCGCGGCACGCCGGTGGAGGTGCTCTCCGGCGGCGAGCGCGGCCGGCTGATGCTGGCGCGCGCCTTGGCAAAGCCCTCGAACCTGCTGGTGCTGGACGAGCCGACCAACGACCTCGACCTCGAAACGCTCGACGTGCTCGAAGATATGCTGGGTGATTACGAGGGCACGGTGATCCTGATCAGCCACGACCGCGATTTCCTTGATCGCGTCGTCACCTCGGTGATCGCGCCGGAAGGCGACGGCAAGTGGACCGAATATGCCGGCGGCTACAGCGACATGCTGACGCAACGCGGCGCCGACCTCAAGCGCGAGACCGCGAAGGCGCAGCCGGCTGCGGAGAAGAAAGAGGATCGGCCCGCCGCTCCGACGTCCGCGCCAAAACGGCGATTGAGCTTCAACGAGAAGCATGCGCTGGAAATGCTGCCGAAGAAGATGGAGACGTTGCAGGCCGATATCGCCAAGCTGCAACGCGTACTCGACGATCCCAATCTCTACGCTACGGATCGCAAGAAATTCGACGATACATCGGCCGCCATCGCCAAGGCGCATGACGAATTGTCCGCCGCCGAAGAGCGCTGGCTCGAACTGGAAATGCTCCGCGAAGAGATTGAACAGGCATAACCCATGACAACCACTCTTGCCGCCAAGATCGCCCGCGAATACGGCACGCCCTGCGCCGTCATCGACATGGACAAGGTCGAGCGCAACATCGCGCGCATCCAGAAGGCCTGCGATGACGCCGGCATCGCCAACCGGCCGCACATCAAGACCCACAAGAACCCGACGATCGCGAAGATGCAGGTCGCGGCAGGCGCGAAGGGCATCACGTGTCAAAAACTCGGCGAGGCCGAGATCATGGCCAATGCCGGCATCGACAATATCCTGATCAGCTACAATCTGCTCGGCGAGGAGAAGATGGCGCGGCTTGGCGCGCTTCAGGCGAGGGCCAACATGACAGTCGCCGCCGACAATTCGACCGTCGTTGCCGGCCTGCCCAAGGCCGCGGCGGCCTCGGGCCGGCCGCTGTCCGTGGTGGTCGAGTGCGACACCGGCCGCAAGCGCGCCGGCGTCGAGACACCGGCCGAAGCGATCGCGCTGGCGCGCGAAATCGCCGCGTCCAAAGGGCTGCAATTCGCGGGCTTCATGCTCTATCCGACAGAGACTGGCTGGGCCGACGCGCAAAAATTCTACGATGAGGCACTGGCCGGCGTACGCGCGCATGGGCTAGAGGCCACCATCGTCTCGACCGGCGGCACGCCCAACCTCAAGAACATCGGCAAGCTCAAGGGCGGCACCGAGCATCGCTTCGGCACTTACATCTACAATGATCGCATGCAGGTCGCCGCCGGCGTCGCCACCTGGGACGATTGCGCGCTGCACATCTATTCGACGGTGGTGAGCCGCGCCGCACCCGACCGCGGCATTCTGGATGCCGGTTCGAAGACACTGACGTCGGACACCGGCGGGCTCGACGGCCACGGCCTGATCCTGGAGCATCCCGAAGCCAAGATCGCCCGCTTCGCCGAGGAGCACGGTTTCCTCGATCTCTCCCGCAGCAACACGCGGCCCAATGTCGGCGACGTTGTGCGCATCGTGCCGAACCACGTCTGCGTCGTCGTCAACATGATGGACGAGGTGGTGATGGTGCGCGGCGAGGAGATCATCGGCACGCTGCCGGTGGCAGCACGCGGGAAGCTGCGCTAAGCGCCGATCAACGCCTTCAGCTCCCGATCCAGTCCGTCACGAAACAGCTTGATCGGGCGCGCCAATCGGCCGGCCGGCGGGCGATGCACAATCCAGGCGCGTACGGCCGGCTTGAAATCCCGAACCGCGACCGGCCTGAGCTTGTCGCGAAATGCGCTCCGCCTCAACCCAATCGGCGTCACCAGACCGACGCCGAGGCCGCGCGCGACCAGCGACAGGCGAAGCTCGCTGTCAAGGGCCTCCACCGCGATGTTGAAAGGCAAATGCTCGGCGTCGAACCGACGCTTCAGCGCGTCGCGAAATCCGCAACCATCCTGGTTGATCACCCAGGACATTTGCGACAATCGCTCCAGGTCGACGATGCGCGGGATCTTGATGTCGCGTGCGACGACAAACACGACCGGCTGCGCACCGAGATCGTCGGCCAGGAGATCCGCCGGGGGCACGGCGCCGTCAGGCAGGCAAATCGCGGCCGCATCGAGCTCGTTGCGGCAGACGCGCTCGACCTGATGCGGCGACCAGCCTGAAACAACCCGCACGGCCAAAGCCGGAAATTCGGCACGTACGGCATCTAACGGTGCGGTAAGCCCGGCCTCGGACAGAAACGGCGTGAGACCGAGCCTGAACTCGCCGCGCACGACGCCGTCATTCGCAACACCGGACTTGAGGTCATCCAGCATCCTGAGCAGGCGCCGGCCCTGCTCATAGGCTTCATGTCCCGCCGCCGTCGGCTTGAGCGGTTTGGAGAGCCGGTCCAGAAGCTGCGCACCCAACATCTCCTCGAGATTCTGGATGCGCCGGGTCACGCCGGGCTGGGTGAGATCGAGACGGGCCGAGGCCGCAACGATCGATCCGGTCTCGACCACCGCAACGAAAGCGACGAGGTCATGTGTATTCATAACGAACTCGCATATTCTTTATAGGCTTATTTGAATTGTAGCATATTAATCCGCCTGGTTAAAGGACCCGCACCATCGTTGCGAGGTCCACATGACCATTTCAGAAACCACCAGGCTTGCGTCTCCCAAGCAACTCTCCGAGCGGCCCTTGATTTGGCTCGGCGCGATCACCACCGGCGTGGTCGTCACCAATTTATTCGCACCGCAGATTTTGGTCGGTCTGATCGGCCGATCGCTGGCGACGCCAGGCTGGCAGGCCGGCCTCGTCAGCACGCTGACGCTGCTCGGTTATGCGCTCGGCCTGCTGTTGCTGGTCCCGCTGGTCGATCTCATCGAAAACCGCCGCCTTATCCTGCGCGCGCTCGGCTGCGCCATCCTCGCCGCAATTGCGACGGCGCTGGCGCCGACGCCAGCGCTGCTGCTGCTTGCCAGCTTCGTTCTCGGCGCCTCCTGCGCGGCGATCCAGATGATGGTCCCGCTGGTCGCGTCCATGGTGCCGCCGGAGCGTCGCGGCCAGGCCATCGGCGAGGTCATGAGCGGACTGATGATCGGCATCCTGGTTTCGCGGCCAGCGGCAAGCTTGATCGCCGATCTCTGGAGCTGGCGTGCCTACTACGTCGTCTCAGCCGCCCTGATGGCGCTGCTTGCCGGCACGCTTGGCCGCTATCTGCCGGTACTTCGGCCGACGGCGCGCGCCAGCTACGGCGAATTGCTGCGCTCCTTTCCAACACTGCTGCGCGAAGAGCCCGTGCTCCGTGTCCGCGCCTGGACCGCGGCACTGGTCATGGCTTCCTTCACTGCCTTCTGGTCCGCAGTCGCGCTGCGCTTGCCGGACGCGCCGTTCGGCCTCGACGCCAGGGGAATTGCCGCGTTCGCCCTGATCGGAGTGGTCGGCGCCGCGGCAACGCCGATCGCCGGCCGCTGGGGCGACAAGGGCTGGGCGCGCCCGATGTTGCTCTCAGCCCATGTGCTCATCATCGGCTCGCTCGCGCTCTGCGCCTGGGCTGGCGTGCTGGAATCCCCTGTCCCCGCCCTGCTCGTGCTGGGCTTTGGCACCATCCTGCTCGACGTCGGCATCACCACCGACCAGACGCTTGGCCGCCGCGCCGTCAACCTGCTGCGTCCCGAAGCACGCGGCCGCATCAACGGCCTGTTCGTCGCGCTGTTCTTCATCGGCGGCGGCGTCGGCGCCGCGGCGGCATCGCTGGCCTGGAGCTACGGCGGCTGGACGGCGGTCTGCGCGGTCGCGGCCAGCTTCGGCGCGCTCGGGCTCGTCACGGATCTCATGACTCGAACCGGGACGTCGTGATCGCCCAGATCAGCAAGACGATCGCGCAATCCATCGCAGCGCGCCTCGCCCCGCGGCGGCGCCGGTCGCGAACGAGGCTTGCAGCAGGTATCCGCCAGTCGGCGCTTCCCAGTCCAGCATCTCGCCGGCGGCGAAGACGCCCGGAAGCTTGCGGATCATGAAATCAGCGTCGAGCTCCTCAAAGGCGATGCCACCGGCGCTGGAGATCGCGCGCGCAATTGGGGCGACGACGGTGAGCTTGACCGGCACGGCGTTGATCAATTCCGCCAATCGTTGCGGCGGCATTGCCGATAGTGACTGGCCCGTGCCGATGGCGGCTTCCTGGAGCAGACCGACGGCGACGGGCGGAAGCTGTGCGGTCTTACGCAGGAAGTTGGAGAAGGATTGCTTGCCGCGCGAGGCGGACAGGCGCGTGGTCAGCGCGGCGGCGTCGAGATCGGGCCGCAACGCGATCGTCAGCGTCGCCTGCCCGAGACCCAGCACCGCCTCGCGCAGCTCGGCTGACAACGCATAGATCGCGCCACCTTCGATGCCGTTGCGCGTGATCACCGCCTCGCCGCGTACCGTGTGCGCACCGATCGTCAGCGCCACGCCCTTGAGCGGCTGGCCCTCGAAGCGCGCGCGGAAGACGTCCGACCAGGCGACCGTGAAGCCGCAATTCGCTGGTCGCAGTGACGCAATCGCAATGCCTTTGTCGGCCAGGACCGTGGTCCAGCCGCCGGCGGAGCCCAGGCGTGGCCAACTAGCGCCGCCGAGGGCCAGCACCGTGGCGTCGGCAGCCATAGCGGACGCACCGTCGGGTGTTTGAAACAGCAAGCGGCCCTCGTCGTCCCAACCGGTCCAACGGTGGCGAAAGGCGAAGCGCACGCCGCCGGTATCGAGCCGCCGCAGCCAGGCACGCAGCAAAGGCGATGCCTTGAACGCCTTCGGAAACACCCGCCCGCTGGTGCCGACGAAGGTCGGCTCGCCCAGCGCCTCGCACCAGGCGCGCAACGCTTCCGGCGGAAACGCTTCGATGGCCGCCCGCAGCTTCGGCATCGCCTCGCGATAGCGCGCCATGAACTGCGGCAGCGGCTCGCTGTGGGTCAGATTGAGCCCGCCGCGGCCGGCCATCAGCAACTTGCGGCCCGCGGATGGCATGGTGTCGTAGACGGTGACGCGGGCCCCGCCCAGCGCCAGCCTCTCGGCCGCCATCAGCCCGGCGGGACCGGCGCCAATGACGGCGACGTGGGCTTGGGGTGTGGTCATGACGGGAGTTTAGGCCAGGCTGGAGGCGAAAGAACAGGTCGTCATGCCCGGGCTTGACCCGGGCATCCACGTGAGCCACGCGTGCGGCGCCAAAGACGTGGATGGCCGGGACAAGCCCGGCCATGACGGAAAGTACCGTTCCGGGCGACCCTGCGGGCGCCCCGGAATGACAGTCTCAAAGCTTGATGCCCGCCCTTGCCGCCGCCTGCGTCACATATTTCTGCGTCTGCTCGAACGCGCCGGTCAGCGCCCTGGCCTTCGACATGTCGCTGATCTCGGCGAAGTGGGCGCCAACCGCATCGGGGGTCCACTCGGCTTCCGGCAAGTTGATGCCTTCGCTCTCGACAATCTTGATCACGGCGAAGGAGCCGGCGCCGGCGCCCATGATGGTGCGGGTGGGCGCGTCCTCGCTCAGCATGTATTCGACCGCCGGCGTGATCGCGTTCGGCTTCATCAGCTGCAGCGCCTGTGGCGGCAGCAGCTCTTCGGTCATGCGGGTCGCCGCCGTCGGCGAGATGATGTTGACGCGGATGTCGTTTTTGCGACCTTCCTCGGCCAGCACGTTCATCAGGCCGACCATGCCGGACTTCGCCGCGCCGTAATTGGCCTGACCGAAATTGCCGTAGAGGCCGGAGGACGACGTCGTCAGCACGATACGGCCGTAGTTGCGGTCGCGCATGCCGACCCATACCGCCTTGCAGCAGTAGAAGGTGCCGACGAGGTGCACGTCGAGCACCTTCTGGAAATCGGCGGCTTCCATCTTGCCGAACGATTTGTCGCGCAAAATGCCGGCGTTGGCGCACATGAGATCGACGCGGCCCCACTCCTTCGTGGCGCGCTCGACCATCGCTGTGACCTGCTCGAAATTGGAGACGTCGGCGCCGTCGGCCATCGCGGTGCCGCCGGCCTTGCGGATTTCCTCGACCACGGCTTCCGCCGGAGAGAGCGAGCCGCCGCTGCCGTCGCGCGCACCGCCGAAATCATTGACCACGACTTTCGCGCCGCGGCTTGCGAGCCCCAGCGCGTGGGCGCGTCCGAGGCCATTGCCGGCGCCGGTGACGACAGCAACGCGTCCGTCAAACCTGATTGCCATTGTGCATTTCCTGCTTCTTCCCTTCTCACCTTGTGGGAGAAGGTGGCGCGAAGCGCCGTATGAGGGGTATCTCGCCACGGCCGAGATCGCGGAGAGATACCCCTCACCCGGCTTCGCTTTCGCGAAGCCACCCTCTCCCACAAGGGGGAGAGGGGAAGAGCTCCGCGCGAGATTTGACAGCTTTTGAGCAGCGATGGGTTGCCGGGTCAAGCCCGGCAACAACGCCTGAGGTCAGGCGAAATAGATCAGCCCCAGCCAATCCGCGACCAGCGCGGGCTTGTCCTCGCCTTCGATCTCCACCGTGACGTTGGTGCGCGACTGCAATTCGTTGGGCTTGCGCAATTTGGCTTCCGCCAGCACGAAACGGCCGCGGACGCGCTTGCCCGATCGCACCGGCGAGATGAAGCGCAGCTTGTCGAAGCCGTAATTGACGCCCATCGTGGTGCCGGCGATGACCGGCATCACCTCGTAGGACATGATCGACAGCAGCGACATCGTCAGGAAGCCGTGCGCGATCGTGGTGCCGAAGGCGGTTTCCTTCTTCGCGCGCTCGGGATCGACGTGGATGAACTGGTGATCCTCGATCACGTCGGCATAGGTGTCGATGCGCGGCTGGTCGATCAGGTGCCACGACGACACACCGACCTCCTTGCCGACCATGGCCTGATAGGCGTCAAGTGTGATCGGCGGCTTCTTCCAGACTTCGTTCATTGATAGCTCCAATCGCTGTCATTCCGGGGCGCGCGAAGCGCGAGCCCGGGATCCATTCGGCGGCAATCTCTGCAGCGAAATGGATTCCGGGCTCGATGCTGCGCATCGCCCCGGAATGACGAACTCACTTCGTTCACTTAGGTCTCACCCCTGGTTTTCGACAGCTCCGGGAAATCCTCTTCGCGGAATTCGCGGCCGCGCAGGGGGTCGTTGCGCTCGTCGTCGCGTTCGAGCCGCCTCAGCTGGACGCGGCGAATTTTTCCCGAGATCGTCTTCGGCAGTTCGCTGACGATCTCGAGGCGGCGAATGCGCTTGAATGGCGCAAGGCGCGTGTGCAGATGCCTGAAGATCGAGAGCGCGGTCTCCGGCGAACGCTCCGCGCCCGACGTCAGCAGCACGAATGCCTTGGGGATCGCGAGCCGGATCGGATCCGGGCTCGGCACCACCGCGGCTTCTGCAACGAGTTCGTGCTCAAGCAGCACGCTCTCCAGCTCGAACGGACTAATGCGGTAGTCGGAGGACTTGAACACGTCGTCGGAGCGGCCGACGAAGTTGAGATAGCCGTCGTCGTCCGCGAACACGACGTCGCCGCTGCGATAGAGCGCACCTTCGGCGCCGGACAGCCCGCCATCATCGCTCTGATAGCCCCGCATCAGGCCGGCGGGCCGGTCGGCATCGAGCAGCAGCGTCACCTCGCCCTCTTTGGCGGGGTTGCCATCACCGTCGCTGATCTGCACGCGAAAACCCGGCAGCGGCCGGCCCATCGAACCGACCTTGACCTTCTGGCCGGGCGAATTTCCGGCAAGCGCCGTGGTCTCCGTCTGGCCGTAACCGTCGCGGATGGTGAGGCCCCAGGCGGCCTGCACCTGGTCGATCACTTCCGGGTTGAGAGGCTCGCCGGCGCCGCAGACCTCACGCAAGGCCACCTTGAACGATGCAAGGTTCTCCTGGATGAAAAGCCGCCACACCGTCGGCGGCGCGCACAGCGTGGTGACGCCGCAGCGGCCGATGGTGGCGAGCAGCGCCTTGGCATCGAAGCGCGGCTGGTTGACCACGAACACGGTCGCGCCGGCGTTCCACGGCGCGAAAAAACAGCTCCAGGCGTGCTTGGCCCAGCCGGGCGAGGAAATGTTGAGGTGGACGTCGCCGGGCTTCAGCCCAATCCAGTACATGGTGGAGAGATGGCCGACAGGATAGCTGCGCTGGCTATGCAGCACCAATTTTGGTTTCGCTGTCGTGCCCGAGGTGAAATAGAGCAGCATCGGGTCGTCGGCGTTGGTGGAGCCGTCCGGCGAAAAACTCTCAGGGGCCTTCGCCGCATCATCATATGAAAACCAGCCGTCGGACACAGCGCCGACGACGATGCGGACGACATTCTCGGCGCCAAGGCTCGTAAACTTCGCGACCTGGTCCTGTGCCGCGATCACCGCCTTGGCCTTGCCGCGGTCGAGCCGGTCGCGCAGTTCGTCGGCGGTGAGCAGCGTCGTGGCCGGGATCACGACGACGCCGAGCTTCATCGCCGCGAGCATAGTCTCCCACAGCGGAACCACATTGCCGAGCAGCAGCAGCAGATGATCGCCGCGCTTGAGGCCCCTCGCGCGAAGGAAGTTCGCGACCTGGTTGGAGCGGCGCGACAGCGCCGCAAAGGACAGCTTTGTCTGCCGGTCTTGTGCAGCATCGACGATCCAGAGCGCGGGCCGGTCGCGGCTCTCCGCGTTCGTCGCGAGCTCGGCGTCGAACCAATCGAGCGCCCAGTTGAAGAGAACCGGATCAGGCCAGCGGAAGCCCTTCACCGCCGTCTCGTAATCCGTCCGATGCTCAAGCAGAAAGGCGCGCGCTTCCTGAAATGTCGTCATCAAGTTGTCCCGGTCAGCGCCCTAACGTGCTTGATAATCCCGGAAAAATCCACCCCACCCTGCCCGGCGGCGTCGAAGGCCTGATAGATCTCTTGCGCATGCTTGCCGAGCGGCGTGGCCGCGCCCGCGGCCTTGGCGGCGTCCTGCGCCAGCGTCAGATCCTTGACCATCAGCGCCGAGGCAAAGCCCGGCTTGTAGTCGTTGTTGGCGGGCGAGGTCGGCACCGGGCCGGGCACCGGGCAATAGCTGGTCAGCGACCAACACTGGCCCGACGAGGTCGAGGCCACGTCGAACAGCGCCTGGTGCGAGAGCCCGAGCTTCTCGGCGAGCGCGAACGCCTCGCTCACCGCGATCATGGAAATGCCGAGGATCATGTTGTTGCAGATCTTGGCCGCCTGCCCCGCGCCGGCGCCGCCGCAATGCACGATCTTCTTGCCCATGTTCTCCAGCACCGGCTTTGCAGCCGCGAACGCGTTCTCTTCGCCGCCGCACATGAAGGTGAGCGTTGCGCCCTTCGCACCCCCCGTGCCGCCCGAGACTGGCGCATCGACCGAGAGCACGCCGTGCTTGGCGGCCAGCGCATGCGCCTGGCGCGCGCTTTCGACGTCGATGGTCGAGCTGTCGATGATCAGCGCGCCCTTGGTCATGGCGGGGACGACCTCGTTCCAGACGCCGAGCACGTGCTTGCCGGCCGGCAGCATGGTGACGACGACATCGGCGCCCTTCACCGCGCCGGCCGCGCTCTCGGCAATGGCCGCGCCGTCGGCCTTGGCTTGCGCGCGCGAGGCTTCGACAAGGTCGAAGGCCACCACCTTGTGGCCGGCCTTGACCAGATTGGCCGCCATCGGGCCGCCCATGTTGCCGAGACCGATGAATGCGATCGTGGCCATCTCGTTGTCCTCCCGTGATGCGTTTCGTTGATTAGTTGAACTTGAGTTCGTCGGCGCCAATCTCGGCGAGATACGGCGCCAGCATGTCCGGCGTAACGTCCTCGATCCGCGGCGGCGACCAAGTCGGGTTGCGATCCTTGTCGATCACAGCGGCGCGCACGCCCTCGCGGAAATCGTCGCTGCGGAACACCTCCAGCGCGGCGCGATATTCGCGCACCAGGCATTGTTCGAGGCTCGACGCGGTCCGTGCGAGCCGCAGCAGCTTCAAGGTCACTACCATGCCGCGCGGCGACTTCTCACCAAGCGTCTTCAGCGTCGCCTGTGCAAACTCCGATCCGTCGCGCCTGAGCGCGGCGATGATGTCTTCCATCCGGTCGAAGCCGAACAGCGCGTCGATCGTCGCCTGCCTTGCCGCCACCGGCCCCGCGGCATCGCCAGTCGCGAAGCCGTTGATCAGCTTGCTGACTTCTGGAGCGGTTACGCTTTGATGGACCTTCGTCAGCGCATCGCGCAGCTCGGGCAATTTCGCAGTTAGCACCACCCAATCGGCGAACTTCGCATGGATCGCATCCGGCCCGTTCATGGTCTGGCCGGTCAGGCCGAAATAGGTGCCGATCTCGCCGGGGGAGCGCGACAGCAGCCAGGTGCCGCCGACATCGGGAAAGAAGCCGAGCCCGACTTCGGGCATCGCGAGTTTGGTGCGGTCGGTGACGACGCGGTGGCTCGCATGCGCGGACAGACCGACGCCGCCGCCCATCACGATGCCGTCCATGAACGCGATATAGGGTTTTGGAAATTTCTTGATGCGGGCGTTGAGAATGTATTCTTCACGCCACAAGGTCTTGCCGAGATCGCCTTTCACCTTCGAGCTCTCCCAGAGCGCGCGGATATCGCCGCCGGCGCACAGGCCACGCTCGCCGGCGCCTTCGAGCAGGATCACGGCGACGGCCGGATCGGTCTCGAAGCGGTCGAGCGCCTTCTCGATGTCGCGAAACATCTCCAGCGTCACGGCATTGATGGCCTTGGGGCGGTTGAGCCGGATGACGCCGGCCGCGCCCTCGATGCGGGTGACCAGGTCGCCCTCTTCCACAACCGTCATCGCGCGCCCTCGATCAGCTTGCGCGCCACGATGAGCCGCATGATTTCATTGGTGCCTTCGAGGATCTGGTGTACGCGCAGATCGCGTACGATCTTCTCGATGCCGTATTCGCTTAAATAGCCATAGCCACCGTGCAGCTGGAGCGCCTGGTTGGCGACCTCGAAGCCGACGTCGGTGCCGAACCGCTTCGCCATCGCGCAGAGCATGGTAGCGTCCGGGTCCTTGCGGTCGAGTGCAGCTGCGGCGCGCCACAGGAAGGTGCGCGCGGCCTCGAGCTCGATCGCCATGTCGGCGAGGCGGAATTGCAGCGCCTGGAATTCGTCGAGCCGTTTGCCGAAGGCTTTGCGCTCCTTCATGTAGGCGCGCGCTTTGTCCAGCGCGGTCTGCGCACCGCCGAGCGAACAGGCCGTAATGTTGAGGCGCCCGCCGTCGAGGCCGGCCATCGCGATCTTGAAGCCGACGCCCTCGTCGCTTAGCCGGTTGGCCACCGGCACGCGGGCGTTCTCGAATATCACCGCGCGGGTGGGCTGCGCATTCCAGCCCATCTTGCGCTCATTGGCACCGTAAGAGACGCCTGGCCTCTTGCCGTCAATGACGAGCGTCGAGATGCCGCCCGGGCCGGCGCCGCCGGTCCGCACCATCACGACCAAAAGGTCGGTACCGCCGGCGCCGGAGATGAACTGCTTCTGGCCGTTGAGCACGTAATGATCGCCGTCGCGCACCGCGCGCGTGCGCAGCGCTGCCGCATCAGAGCCGGCGCCAGGCTCGGTCAGGCAATAGCTCGCGATCAGCTCCATGGTGCAGAGCTTTGGCAGCCATTTTTGGCGCTGGGTGTCGCTGCCATAGGCATCGATCATCCAGGACGCCATATTGTGAATGGAAATGAAGGCCGCGGTGGTCGGACATCCCGTCGCCAGCGCCTCGAAGATCAGCGCCGCGTCGAACCGCGTCATGGCGGAGCCGCCGACATCGTCGCGGATGTAAATGCCGCCCATGCCGAGCGCGGCTGCCTCGCGCATCACGTCGACGGGGAAGTGCTTCTCCTCATCCCAGCGCAGCGCATGTGGCGCGATCCTCGAAGCCGCAAATGCCAACGCCATGTCGCGAACCGCAACCTGATCCTCGTTCAGAGCGAATTGCATCGTTGCCGCTTACCCTTTTGCCCTACCGTCATTGCGAGCGCAGCGAAGCAATCCAGACTGCCTCCGCGGAAAGACTCTGGATTGCTTCGTCGCTTCAAGACAAAATTGCTACGCAATTTTGTCACGAGCTCCTCGCAATGACCGTCGAGGAACTACTTCATCAGCGGGATCGAGAACTCAGCGCCTTCCTTGACACCGGACGGCCAGCGCGAGGTCACCGTC
Source organism: Bradyrhizobium sp. 142 (assembly GCF_023074015.1). Classification (NCBI taxonomy): domain Bacteria; kingdom Pseudomonadati; phylum Pseudomonadota; class Alphaproteobacteria; order Hyphomicrobiales; family Nitrobacteraceae; genus Bradyrhizobium; species Bradyrhizobium sp. 142. The sequence goes on along the minus strand of NZ_JADPKQ010000424.1, from coordinate 59,959 downwards.
TTGGTTTTGGTGTAGAAGCGAACCGAGTCCGGGCCGTGCTGGTTGAGATCGCCGAAGCCCGACTTCTTCCAGCCGCCGAAGGTGTAATAGGCGATCGGCACCGGGATCGGCACGTTGATGCCGACCATGCCGACATTGACCTTGGCCGCAAAGTCGCGCGCGGCGTCGCCGTCGCGGGTGAAGATCGCGACACCGTTGCCGTAGTCATGCTCGGACGGCAGTGCCAGCGCTTCCTTGTAGTCGTGCGCGCGCACGACCGAGAGCACCGGGCCAAAGATCTCTTCCTTGTAGATCCGCATGTCCTTGGTGACATTGTCGAACAGCGAGCCGCCGAGATAAAAGCCGTTCTCGTAGCCCTGCATCTTGAAGCCGCGGCCGTCGACGGCGAGCGTCGCGCCCTCCTTGAGGCCGATGTCGATGTAGCTCTTGACCTTCTCGACCGCCTCGCGCGTGACCAGCGGGCCGTAATCGGCCGACGGATCGATCGAGGTGCCGATCTTGAGGCTCTCGACACGCGGGATCAGCTTGTCCATCAGGCGGTCGGCGGTGGTCTTCCCGACCGGCACGGCAACCGAGACGGCCATGCAGCGCTCGCCGGCAGAGCCGTAACCGGCGCCGATCAGGGCGTCGACCGCCTGGTCCATGTCGGCATCGGGCATGATGATGGCGTGGTTCTTGGCGCCGCCAAAGCACTGGCAGCGCTTGCCGGTCTGGGCTGCGCGCTCATAGATGTACTGCGCGATCGGCGTGGAACCGACGAAGCCGATGGCCTTGATATCGGGATCGTCGAGGATGGCGTCGACCGCTTCCTTGTCGCCATTGACGACGTTGAGGATGCCGGCCGGCAGGCCGGCCTCGATCATCAATTCGGCAAGCAGCATCGGCACGCCCGGGTCGCGCTCCGACGGCTTCAGGATGAAGGCGTTGCCGCAAGCGATGGCGGGGGCAAACTTCCACATCGGGATCATCGCCGGGAAATTGAACGGCGTGATGCCGGCGACGACGCCGAGCGCCTGGCGCATGGAGTAGATGTCGATGCCGGGGCCTGCGCCCTCGGTGTATTCGCCCTTCATCAGATGCGGGATGCCGCAGGCGAATTCCGCGACCTCGAGGCCGCGCTGGATGTCGCCCTTGGCGTCGGGCACGGTCTTGCCGTGCTCGCGCGCGAGCAGCTCGGCGAGCTTGTCGTAATCGCGCTGCACCAGCTCGACGAACTTCGTCATCACGCGGGCGCGGCGCTGCGGGTTGGTCGCAGCCCATTCCGGCTGCGCGGCGCAGGCGTTTTCGACGGCGGCACGGACTTCGGCCTTGGACGCCAGCGCCACCTTGGCCTGGACGTCACCGGTCATCGGCTCGAAAACGTCGGCGGTGCGGCCCGAGGTGCCCTTGACCTCCTTGCCACCGATGAAATGTCCGACTGAACGCATGGAATGATCTCCTTCAGGCCTGATCCGCTTTGACAAATCCTATCGACCTGCATTTTATAGGATTCAAGTCTGATATATTGCACCTTAGATGTGCGAAAATGCTGGATCAAGGTAGCATCGACTGGGACGACTTTCGCTTCATGCTGGCCATCGTGCGGGGCGGCTCGGTTTCGGCTGCGGCAAAGCATCTCGGCGTCGACCATGCGACCGTGATCCGCCGCGTCGACCGGCTGGAAAAGCACCTCTCGGCAAAACTGTTCGACCGGCGCAAGACCGGCTACCTCCTCACCGAAGCTGGCCAGCGCGTCGCCGACAGCGCGGAAGCCATGGAATCGACCATCGTCGCCAACCAGGAGCAGGTCGGCGGCTCGGTGGCGCGGCTGACCGGCACGGTCCGGATCGGCGCACCGGATGGCTTCGGCACCGCCTTTCTGGCGCCGCGGCTGGCACCCTTTGCCGATCGGTATCCCGATCTCGATTTGCAACTGGTGGCCACCGCCCGGCTCTTCAGCCTCTCCAAACGCGAGGCCGACATCGCCATCAGCCTGACCATGCCGAAGGAAGGCCGGATCGTCGGCCGCAAGCTGCTCGACTATGGGCTCGGGCTCTATGCCGCGCCCGCCTATCTCGATCGTTTCCCGAAAATCACCTCGCGCGAGGTCCTACCGCAGCACCGCTTCGTCGGCTACATTGAGGAGCTGCTGTTCACGCCGGAGCTCGACTATCTGCCACAGGTCTCACCGCGGATTTCGGCGCGCCTGCGCAGCGCCAATCTGATCGCGCAGCTCAACGCCACTCTCGCCGGCTTCGGCATCGCCGTGCTGCCGCACTTCATGGCGAGTGACTATCCGCAGCTGATTGCGGTATTGCCGGATGACGTGTCGATAACCCGCACCTTCTGGATGCTGATGCACGCCGACAGCAAGGACCTCGCAAGGATCCGCGCAGTGGCCGATTACATCAGTGAGATCGTGGAGCGCGAGCGGGCGTTGTTCGCGGGGCGGTGAATTCGGGCCGCGTAGCAATCGCGGAGAGTTCGTGGGCACGGCGCAAGGGCGCCTTTGCCCACCTACGGCATCTCGGCCTAATTCTGCTTCTCGCGCGGCTTCTTCGCAGCCTTCACCGGCACGCGGCGCGCGCCGTCGAGCGCGCTGTCCTTGCCGGCCTTCAACACTTCATCCGACAGTTCGCTGGCGCCGGCTATGCGCGCCAGAAGCATGGTACCGGCCATGGTGGCGAGCGTCGCGATCGCCTGCTTGCGTGCGGCCTTGCGCGGCTGGCCGGGAATGCAGTCCGCCATCGTCTCGATCATCTCATCGAGCTTGCCCGCAAACGCCTTGCGTGTCCTCGGGCTCTCGCGTGCGATCTCCGCTCCCAGCGCCGGAATCGAGCAGCCGTGACCGGGATTGTCGCGATGCAGCGTCGAGAGATAGGTCTCGACGATCTGGCTGAGCTGCTTCTCGGGCGCAACCTGATCGGACTGCTTGCGCCAGTGCTCCATCGAGCGGTCCATGGCGTAGGCAAAAGCCTCAATCACCAGCGCCTCGCGGGAATCGAAATGCGCGTAGAAGCCGCCGTGCGTGAGGCCGGCCTCCTTCATGAGGTCGGCGACGCCGATGCCATGGGCACCCTTTTCGCGCAGCCGCACGGACGCCTTCTTCACGATGCGGTCGTGGGTTTCCTGCTTGTGTTCCAGGGAGTAGCGCATGGGATGCTCATTGGATGTCGGAAGTCATCTCATAACACGCAAATGTCGAAATGGGTGCATTAATTTGACGTTAGGTTGTTGCCGATCATGGAAAAGGTTGCAGTTGCATGGACCGCGAGCGCGCCGTTGCCGTCGCGGACGAAGCCCTCGCAGTAGCTGGTCTGGCGCCCCAGCTTAATTACCTTGCCTTCGGCGGAGATCATCCCGGAGCGGACCGAGAGCGGAGGCAGGAATGTCAGCTTGAGATCGAGCGTGACGGAGCCCTGCCCGGCCTCCAGCCTGGTCGAGATCGCGCATCCCATGGCGGTATCGAGCAGCGCCCCGGCGGTCGCCCCGTGCAGGAGGCCGATGGTGTTTTCGAGGTCCTCGCGCGGCTCCAGTTCCATGACGATCCGCCCTGGCTCGACCACGGCCATGATGAGGCCAATCAGCTTTGCGAAGGGCGGAGGCGGCAGGCGCCCGTCGCGGATCCCGAGCATGGCGTCCATACCGGAAAGCCCCATCACAGCCTTCGCAACCGGCGCTGGCGCTTGCCAATCCACCACACGCTGGCACCGCTGCGCCGGCGAAAACAGTTCGCGTTGATCGATATCGGCCATATCAGCCTCTTTCAATGATAAGCATCATACTATGTCGCGGACTTTGCCCAGGAAACTCCGTCTTCGACGCCCGCTTGACAAGCCCAGCGTTTCGGCCCGGAAGTAGCCGCGACCGGCGCACCGCCGCGCACGTCCACGAAGCCTCGAGATCCCATCATGGAAATGCTCAATCACCACTGCGGCGTGACGCGCGATGCGCGCGGCGTCGTTCATGTCACGATCTGCAATGCAGGCCCGCTCAACATCCTCGGCTCCCCCGTGACCGACGCGGTGCGCGAAGGCCTGCAGCAGCTCGCCACCGACCGCAGCATTCGCGTCGCGGTGCTGCGCGGCCAGAGTGCGAAAAGCATGATCGGCGGCGCCGACATCAAGGAGATGGCGAAGCTCGATCAAACGTCGGCCGAAGCCTTCATCATCCGGTTGCGCGATCTCTGCGAAGCCGTGCGCGCCTTCCCTGCCCCTGTGATCGCGCGCATGCCGGGCTGGTGCCTCGGCGGCGGGCTCGAAGTCGCGGCCGCCTGCGATTTCCGGATCGCCGCACATGATGCACATTTCGGCATGCCGGAGGTTCGCGTCGGCATCCCCTCGGTGATCCACGCGGCACTGCTGCCGCGCCTGATCGGCTGGGCGCGGGCGCGCTGGCTGGTGATGACGGCGGAAAACATCGACGCGCCGACGGCACTGGCGTGGGGACTGGTCGACAAGGTTGCGCCGGAAGGCGGGCTGGATGCGGCTGTCGAGCACACCGTAGAGGCGCTGCTCGCATGCGCCCCCGAGGCGCTCCGCTCGCAGAAAGCGTTGCTGCGCCAGTGGGAGGAACTGCCGCTGACGGAGTCGGTGAACCTGAGCGTCAAGGTGTTCGGCGAGTCGTTTTTGACGGACGAGCCGACGCGGCTGATGCAGGCGTTTGTGGATCGGAAGCGGTAGGGTTGCCAGTCGACAGTGGGCGCCCTTCTGCGCCGCTGCCAACCGCCTCCTCGGTGTCGTCCTGGCGAAAGCCAGGACCCATTGCCACAGGAAGAAATTGCTGCACGAACTCGTCACCACAAATCTTCGCCAAACTTCTCCCTGTGGCTATGGGTCCCGGATCGGCGCGCGCTTGACGCGCGCTTTGTCCGGGACGACGCTGCTGAGGCTACAGCTCGCAATCAACAAATCTCATCCGAATCACGACAATTTCTCATGCCGGGCGCGGTTGCATTTTTTGCGCCGCATCATATGATGATCATAATCTCACAGTGCATCACAGGGAGCCCCGCCATGGCCGAAGCCGCCGATCCCGTCGTCATCGTCTCCGCCGCCCGCACTCCGCTCGGCCGCTTCATGGGCGAGCTGTCGCCGCTGGCCGCGCACAAGCTCGGATCGCACGTGATCGGCGCGGCGCTGGAGCGTGCAAGACTGGCGCCCGAAAAGGTCGACGAGGTCTTCATGGGCTGCGTGCTCCCGGCTGGCCAAGGCCAGGCCCCCGCGCGACAGGCGGCGCGCGCGGCTGGGCTTCCCGATGCCACCGGCGCGACCACCATCAACAAGGTCTGCGGCTCCGGCATGAAGGCGACGATGCTGGCGCACGACATCATCCGCGCCGGTTCGGCCAACATCGTCGTCTCCGGCGGCATGGAGAGCATGAGCAACGCACCCTATCTGCTGGCAAAGGCGCGCGGCGGTTATCGCGCCGGCCATGACCGCATCATCGACCACATGATGATGGACGGGCTGGAAGACGCCTACGAGACCGGCCGCTCGATGGGCGATTTCGGCGAGGCCACCGCCGAAGCCTATCAGTTCACCCGCAAGGACCAGGATGCCTATGCGATGGAGACGCTGAGTCGCGCCCGCAAGGCGGTCGAGGGCGGCACGTTCAAGGCCGAGATCGCGCCAATCACGCTCACCGAGAAAGCCGGCCCGCGCGTCGTCGCCAATGACGAGCATCCGCTGAAGGTCGAGCCGGCAAAGATTCCCGGGCTGAAGCCGGCGTTCCGCGCCAACGGCACCATCACGCCGGCGGCCTCCTCGGCCAACGCCGACGGCGCCGCCGCGCTGGTGCTGACGAAGCGATCGCTCGCCGATCGGGGCGGGCTGCCGGTGCTGGCCGTGATCAAGGGCCACGCCACCCACAGCCAGGAGCCGCAATGGTTCACCACTGCGCCGATCCCGGCGATCCGCAAGCTGCTGGACAAGGTCGGCTGGAGTGCCGGCGACGTCGACCTGTTCGAGATCAACGAGGCCTTCGCCGTGGTGGCGATGGCGGCGCAGCGTGATCTCGGCATTCCCCGCGACAAGCTGAACATCAATGGCGGCGCCTGCGCGCTCGGCCATCCCATCGGCGCTACCGGCGCGCGGCTGATCGTGACGCTGCTGCATGCGCTGGAGGCGCAGAACCTCAAGCGCGGCGTCGCGGCGCTCTGCATCGGCGGCGGCGAAGCCACCGCGATCGCCGTGGAGCGCGTCTGACCTGCTGACGGAACGTCCGAAAATGAGGGAACTCCGTCATTTCCGACCGAGGATTCCCGTGCCATTCTGCTAGCTCGCGCAAGCCTCCGACAAGCCTGCCCATCAAAATTGAGGCCCAATGATCTCGAACTGGCTCGCGGCATCACTCGGCCGCCGCAATATCCACTACGGCTGGGTGATGGTCGGCGTGACCTTCTTCGCTGCGCTGATCAGCGCCGGCACGGTCGGCGCGCCCGGCGTGTTCATCGTTCCCCTTCAGAAGGAGTTCGGCTGGAGTACGGCGGAGATCTCCTCCGCGCTGTCGATCCGCTTCATCCTGTTCGGGCTGATGGCGCCGTTCGCCGCAGCACTGCTCAATCGCTACGGCCTGCGCAACGTCACGCTGACCGCACAGCTGATCGTCGTCTCGGCGCTGGTCGCCTCGCTCGGCATGACCGAGGTCTGGCAGCTGGTGGCGCTGTGGGGCGTCGTGATAGGGATCGGCACCGGCATGACCGCGCTGGTACTGGGCGCAACCATCGCTACGCGCTGGTTCGCCGCGCGCCGCGGCCTCGTGGTCGGCATCATGACCGCGAGCGTCGCCACCGGCCAGCTGGTGTTCCTGCCACTGCTCGCAAGCCTTACCGAACGTTTCGGCTGGCGCCTCGCGCTCGGCTTCGTCTGCATCATGCTCGGCGTCTCCGCGCTGGCGGTGCTGCTCATGATGCGCGACCGCCCGAGCGATCTGGGCCTGCGTCCGTTCGGCGACAAGGGCTCCGAGCCCCTGCCCGCCCCGCCCGTCAGCCACGTTTCGATCACGGCCGTGGCGCTCGGCACGCTGCGCGACGCCTCGAAGTCGAGCGCGTTCTGGATCCTGTTTGCGACCTTCTTCGTTTGCGGCGCCTCGACCAACGGTCTCGTCCAGGTCCACCTGATCCCGATGTGCCTCGATTTCGGCATCCCGCAGGTGCAGGCCGCAAGCCTGCTGGCTGCAATGGGCATCTTCGACTTCTTTGGCACCATCATGTCGGGCTGGCTGTCGGACCGGTACGACAATCGCTACCTCCTGTTCTGGTACTACGGCCTGCGCGGGCTCTCGCTGATCTTCCTCCCCTTCAGCGATTTCTCATTCTATGGCCTGTCGGTCTTCGCGATGTTCTACGGGCTCGACTGGATCGCCACGGTGCCGCCGACGGTGCGCCTCACTGCGCAGAAATTCGGACCCGAGCGCGCCAATCTGGTGTTCGGCTGGATCTTTGCCGGCCACCAGCTCGGCGCCGGCACCGCCGCGTTCGGTGCGGGCCTGTCGCGCACGCTGCTCCAAAGCTACCTGCCCGCCTTCTTCATTGCCGGCGCGCTCTGCGTGTTCGCCTCGCTGATCGTGCTGGCGCTGTCGCGGCCGCCGAAACTACAGCCGGCAGCGGCGTGAGCCGGCCTAATACCTGATCGTGCTGGTGACGCCGAACACTGCGGCGTCACCGATCCGCAACGTGCCAGTCGCATCGTTCGGGTTCGGGATGCCACCCGAAGGACGGAACACATACTGGAAGTACGGCGCGATTAGCCAGCCCGGCTTGATGTGCGCCTCGTAGATCACCTCGATCAAAGTCTCGTTGCTTCGCACCGGGCTCTGGACGCCTGTGAAGACCTGGGTGTCGACATCGAGATGACGCGCGCTGTTCGAAATCCGCATGTAGGCCGCCGCCACGCCGAAGCGGACGAGCGGACGTCGGGTTGCATAATCGTGGTCGCGGCTGGCCTCGACGATGTCACAGTGATGGGCAAGGCCGGCGCCGGCAGCACGCTGGGCGGCCCGCCGCTATTGTCAGCGGACGAGTGGCGCGCGCTGAAGGAATCTGCGGGGCGGAGAAGGTGTAACCTGCATCTCGCCCCGCTGTAGGCGGGGCGAGATGGTTGCTCCCGGAGCAACTCGCTCAGATGAGGAAGTCGGTCGGGTGCAGGTTCGCGGCTTGGACGCCGTCGAGCGTGATGGTGTCGCTCGCCGACAGATGAACCACGGCATCGCCGGCGGCATTGTCGCTGATCAGGCTGGATAGCGCCGTCCAGTCCGTAAACCCGTAATCGTGCAGGTTGATCAGATCGTGCTCGGTCGCGGTGCTGCCGACCGCCTTGTTTCCTTGATCGAAGTCGGTGATGAGGTCATTGCCGGAGCCGGTGTTGAAGGCGAAGGTGTCGCTGTTTCCTCCGCCCGAAAGCTGGTCATTGCCGGCGCCGCCGTTGAGGATATCCCTGCCGCCGGTGATCGAGCCCGACGTCGCGGGGGCATAGGCCTTCGCATCGCCATACAGGAAATCATTGGTTACTCCGCCGGTGAGAATATCGTTGCCGCCATGGGCATTGCCGGACATGGCCCGAGCATCGCCGTAGAGCTCTGGGTGCGTGAGCTGGAGGTCGGGGCCATCGGCCTTAAGTGTGAGAATGTCATCTCCCCCTTGGGCATTGTCGGTCAGTGAGGTCGCGGAATCTCCGTACGCAAATCCGGCGGTCCAGACAATGTCGGTGCCGAAGGTGAAGGTGATGTTGTCGTTGCCGCCATGCGCATCGCCGCTGATGGAGCCGATGGGCGTCGCCGCTGGCTCGCGCTGAGCCCTCTCGGGTGTTCACACTGACGTCGAGCGTGTCATTGCCGCCCTGCGCCGTGCCGCTCATGGAACCGCCGGCATCGCCGGCGTACACATCGTCGTAGCTTCGCCAGCCCACCGCGCCGATGATGGCGTCACTGCCGCCGTGCGAATTGCCCGACATGTCGCCGGCGACATCGCCGAAAGCATGCACGTTGGTGTACATCGAGTGGTCTTCGACATCGATCGTGTCGTTGCCGCCGCTGGCGTTGTCGGTCATCGCCTGGGCATCGCCGACCACGAGGGCGGCGTTCCAGCCATAGTTGAAATTGACCGTAAGCGTGTCGTTGCCGCCGTGGGACTGCCCATGCAACGTCGTGCTGTCGTCGCCGAAGATCGTGACCTCTGCTTCGGGCTGGCTGATGGTTGCCGTCACGGTGTCGTTGCCGCCCCAGGCGTCCGTGGTGGTCGGAAAGTTCGGATCTCCGTAGACGGTCTCGATTTGACCAAACTGGTCGAGCAGGACGTCGATGGTATCGTTCGGCAGATGTTGCATGGCGTAACTCCCATTTCATTGTCGGACGCGGGCATGACGTCGGCGAAATTTTTGCGCGACGTGCTTTGACCACGTTTCACCGTGAGGAATCTACTTTCGGTAGACGGCGGAGGTTTGCAGGAATTCGGCATAGAGTGTGATTGCGCCGCTTTTGATTCAATCTTTCTCAGATGATGAAGTCGGTCGGATGCAGGTTGGCCGCCTGAACCCCGTCGAGCGTGATCGTGTCATTGGCCGAGAGGTGAACCACGGCATCGCCGGCGGAATTGTCGCTGATCAGGCTCGACAGTGAGGTCCAGTCCGCAAATCCGTAGGCGTGCACGTCGATCAGATCGTGCTCGGCTGCGGTGCTGCCGACGGCCTTGTTGCCCTGATCGAAGTCGGCGATCACGTCCTTGCCGGAGCCGGTGTCGAAGACGAAGAAATCGTTGTTCGCGCCGCCCGACAGCCAATCGTCGCCCGCTCCGCCGTTGAGCGTATCGCTGCCGCCGGTGACCGAGCCTGGCGTCGCCGGTTCATAGGTCCGCGCGTCGCCGTACATGAAGTCCCGGCCGTTGCCGCCATTGAGGATATCGTTGCCGCCATGGGAATTGCCCGCCATGGTCGGAGCGTCGCCGTACATCTGCGAGATCGCATCCGTGGACTGGCCGTCGAGCTTGACGGTGAGGACATCGTCGCCGCCCTGGGTCGCATCCATCAGCGACGTCGACGAATCCCCCGACAGGGTTGCGCCGGATATGGGGCTGTCGCCGTCCAAGGTGACGGTCAGATTGTCGTTGCCGCCTTGCGCAAGACCCATCAGGGAACCGATGGCGTCTCCGCTGACAGTCGCCCCACCGTCCGTCGTGAGCACGCGACATCGAGTGTGTCGTTGCCGCCGTGCGAGGTGTCCAGCATGGAACCGCCGGCATCGCCGGCGAACAGGTTGGCACCACCGCGCCACGCGACTGAACCGGTAATGTCGTCATGGCCGCCCTGCGCATTGCCCGACATGTCGCCAGCGACATCGCCGAAGGCCGAGACAGTGGTGTAGACCGTGCCATGGGCATCCGCGACGATGGTGTCATTGCCGCCCTTGGCGTCGTCGATCATCGATTGGGTATCGCCCACCACGAGGGCGGTGTTCCAGCCGCCGCCGATGTCGGCGATGAGCGTGTCGTTTCCGCCTTGCGAGTGACCAAGCAACATCGTGTGGTCGTCGCCGAAGATCGTGAGTCGCTTATTGAGCTCGATGACGGTGGCCGTCACGGTGTCGTTGCCGCCCCAGACCTCCTTGGCTGCGGGAAAGCAGGGGTCTCCGTAGACGGTCTCGATTTTGACCAAACTGGTCAAGGGTGACGTCGAAGGTATCGTTCGGCAGATGCTGCATGGCGTAACTCCCATTTCATTGTCGGAAGCGGGCCTGACGCCTGCAGAATTTTTTGCAAGACACGTTGTTGACCACGCTTCACCGGGAGTTCTACCTTTGGTAGATGGCAGAGATTTGCAGGAATTCCGGTGAGAGTTTGATTGCATGCATGGAACCGCGGCGGCAATCGTGGAGATCGCCTCCGCAAGTTGCGCATCCCGTGAAGGTTTGATGATCTACTTGCAGAAGCACGCTGGCGTGAACAGGCCGGCTCATGCGGAGGCAGCATCGCCCACTCCCCGCGGACTGCGCTCGTCCCGGCTTCCTATTCAAGTCATATTGCCATTAGACTTCACGGCCCAAACGTGGACAATACCCTGAGCACGTCACGTGCGCAGTACACACCAAGATGTACCAGGGGAAGCAAATGCCGGCTGCAATATTGTCGTCCGAACCGATTATCCCGACCACCCCACTAACAGCCCAGATGCGCGATGCATTGCGCGCGATCGTCGGCGAGAAGGGTTTTATTGAGGACGAACACGGCAAGCAGCCGTTCGTAACGGATTGGCGTCGATTGCTGGTTGGAGGGGCCGGCGCCGTCGTTCGTCCCGCCAGCACCGAGGAAGTCTCGCAGGTGGTCAGGCTTTGCCATGAGCATGGCGTCGCGATCGTGCCGCAGGGTGGCAACACCGGCCTGATGGGGGGAGCCACGCCCTGGCCTGCGCATACCGGCATCGTATTGTCGCTCGGCCGTATGAACCGCGTTATCGACGTCGACCCTGTGGGCTACGCGATGACGGTCGAGGCCGGCTGCGTGCTGCAAACGCTTCAGGAGACTGCGGCCGAGCACGACAGGTTCCTGCCCCTCAGCCTTGGCGCCCAGGGCTCATGCATGATCGGCGGCAATTTGTCGACGAACGCCGGCGGCGTGCAGGTGCTCCGCTATGGCAATGCCCGCAATCTCGTGCTGGGGCTCGAGGTCGTGCTGGCCAACGGCGACGTCTGGGACGGGTTGCGCGCCCTCAAGAAGGACAACACGGGCTACGACCTCAAGCATCTCTTCATGGGCGCCGAAGGGACACTGGGCATCATCACCAAGGCCGTTCTCAAGCTATGGCCCGCGCCCAAGGACGTCTGCACGTCGTGGCTGGCAGTGCGCGATCCCCGCGCTGCCCTCGAGATCCTGTCCGAAGCGCATGCGGCCTCCGAGGACAATGTCGGCTCTTGCGAACTGATGAGCCGCAACGCCATCGACATGGTGCTGCGCCATATTCCCGGCACCCAGGATCCTCTCAAGGCGAATACGCCATGGTACCTCCTGCTTGAATGGTCGTCCGCGCGAGCGCGCCAGGACGGCACTGAAGGCATGTCCGAGAAGATGGAGCAGTTTCTCGCCGATCAACTCGAGGCCGGCCGCGTGCTCGATGCGACGATCGCGCAAACGGGAAATCAATCACGCAACATGTGGCGCATCCGGGAAAGCGTCGCCGAGGCCCAACGAGCCGAGGGGCCGGGGCTGAGCTTTGACGTATCGGTGGCGATCTCCAAGATTCCTGAGTTCATCGACAAGGGGATCAAGGCCGTGCTCGACATTCTCCCGAGCATTCGACCCTATCCGCTGGGACACATCGGAGACGGCAACCTGCATTTTTCGTTCATGGGCCCCAAGGGAATGGATCAGCCGACGCTGACCCAATACAAGGGCGCCATCACGCGCGCCGTGAACGATCTCATCACCTCCATGGGCGGCTCGATCTCGGCCGAACACGGCATCGGCATGGACAAGCTCGACGAGCTCAGTCACTACCGCTCGAAGACCGAGCTCGACATCATGCGTACCATCAAGCGCGCGCTCGATCCGCAGAACATCATGAATCCCGGCAAGGTGCTGCGGCTGTGATGGACGCGGAGCAGCTTCAGCTGCGCCTCACAGCCTGCATTCCTGTTAGCCGGCGATGCTTCCTCGGCTAACAGGTCTTCTGCTGCAGATGCTGGATGCATGAGCACGTCGCCGCCGCGGGATACTTCACGTCGTAGTAGGGAAAGCTCGACGAGGCCGGGCTGTTCGTCGAGCAGCGCGGGAACAGGTAGTAGCTGTCGGTCAGCTTGACGGTGCCGGCGATCGTGTAGCCGAGGTTGGGCGTATAGTCGTAGGACACCTCGCTCAGGATGAGTGAGATGTTGGCATTGTTGCCAGTTGAGGTGAACGACGACAGGGTCATCTGCTGCCCCACCGTTCGCCCCCCCGACGAGCCGGTCGACTTGCTCCATTGCACCGTCGCCTTGCCGGCGCTGTCGGTCGAGACTTCGGAGACCGTGATCGTCATCAACGAGGCACCGCTGCTGTTCTTGATGGGATACGGCGCCATAATGGCGCTCGCCGCTCCCAGGATGCCATCCATTTGGGTCGTCGTGACCTGCGTGTTCTGCGACACCATGTCGGCGACACTGTGTGCGGTTGCAGAGACCTTGACGTTCATGGCGAGCCCGTTGCCGAGCTCGACGCCGCCGACATAGAGCACCAGCATGAACGGGGTCACGATGGCGAACTCCGTCGCCGCAACGCCCTTAACGTCGGTCCACAGGTGCCGCGCGCGAAACGACAGGCCGGCAATCATGGCAAACTCCTTCTAAGGCTCGTTCTGGAAAGCAGCGGACGACATGATCAGCCGGTTTCCATTCGACATGTTTGAAAGATTGAAACCGAGCGGGCCGAGGACAACCGGCCATACGTACATCACCCGGAGAACGACGATATCGCCGGCATCCCCGGGATTGAATTGCCAGTTGTTCGTGACTGTGCCCGTGCCGTCGAAGGTCAAGGAGGGCATGGCCGTATTGGCGGACGACCACGCATTGGCGACCTGCACATCGACCATCAAGCCGCTGCAGGTGAAAAATATCACGACCTGATCGCAGACCTTCTGCTTGAATGCAGCCTGCGTCATCGCCTGATCCTTCACCTGCCCGGTCAGGATCAGGCGGCTGGATTGACGCACGACGGATTCGAGCAGTTCCTGAGCGAAGAAAACGATAAACGTCTGAATCAGCGCGATGAGGAGCGCAAGGAACGGGGCGGCCACCAGCGCGAATTCGACCGCGGTGGCTCCCTTGCTGTCGCCTGCGAAAGCGGCGCAGCGATTGCGGCGTCTGCTCTTTGTTGCGATGTCCGGTCCGGTCATGGGGCTTCCTACTGCACCAGGTTGGCAGTGCTAGAGGCAACCTGGATGAAGAGGTCCGTCAGCGCCTTGGAAATGTCGCCGCCGCTTTGAACGTTCTTATAGAAGCCAGGCGAGGCGCACGCTTTGAGGTTTTGCGCGATCGTGCCGGTTGAGGGATCAGGCTGGTCGTACTTGTCTACCCAGCTCATGTACCATTGATCCGTTTTCTGGATACCGGTGGTGGCATTAGCGATAAGTTGCACATACTCCGTGTAGAGAACCGCGATCTTGATGCCCCGGTTCTTGATGGTCGTGCACATCGTCGTGTCAAGCGGCTGCTGGCATCGACTGTTGGAGGCGAAGCTCGCGTTGGGGCAAGTCGCGGAGATCTTGTCTTCGACGCCGTCGGTGACTAGGAACACCACTTCCTGCGGTGTATCTCCCGCCACATTGCTGCCAAGCCCGGGAGTGGGCATGATGCTGTTGAGGCTTGTAAGCGCACCGACGATATTTGTGCCGTTGTCGGTCTTACAGTTGGTTGTCACAACGACGCAGTTCTGGTAGGCGACAGGCATCAGTGCGATGTTGGAAACCTGGAGTCCGGCGCTGGTCGGGGTGGTCAGCGAAGCCAGCGTGTTCAAACCTAAGTCGAACGTATAGAGCGCCGCTTTGTAGGCGGTGTTGTTGAGCGCCGCCATGCACTGCATGACGCCCCCCGAAACGCCCGACTGTGGGCAGTTCGACCATGTATTGAGCAACTGGTTGACGGCACTCGTCACGAGATCGATCCGCAACGTGATATTTCTAGATCGTGCGATCGCGAGGTTATCCCTGGTCCCGCCGTCGTGAGCGATATTGGTTTGATGACAGGCGAAGCCGCAATTCTGCGAGGCCCCTGCTGACTGGTAGGCGGGGGCGGTGTACGTGATGAGATTCTTGATGTCGTCGGCGGTCGCGCCGATCCCCATGGACGGCGAGTCATCCATCAGCAGATAGAAATTCATGTTGGGCGCGCTCGAAGCCTTCGCCGTCGCGGAACCGTCGATCTGCCAAGTTGGTTTGCGGAGAACGGCCGGGAAATTATTGACGGACTGTGCGACATAGGAAACGGTGATTGTTCGCGAGAGTCCGGAATCGGTGACGGTGACCGTCGGTGTCGGCGTCGCCGCGAGGCCGGGAAGGTTCGCCTTCGCTGCGAAGACAGCTTCCGCGGTCGCCTTGATGACGGCGCTGTCGGTCTGCGTCAGCATCGCCGGCCTCACGGCTGCGATTGCGGCCGCGTCGGCAGCGGCGTTCAATTGCTCCCGCTGGCGCAAGGCCAGCGTGTAGTCGAGCGCCATGCCGAGGAGAAAGATGATCGGGACCAGCATAAGCGCAAAGATAATGGCGACGTTGGCCTTCCGATCTCTCGCGAAACGAAGCACTGCGCGGCGGAGCATATGACCTTCATCCTGATTGCCGTCGCTGCGGCACAGACCATTCCCTGAACACTTGCGACCGGAGGAGATGGTCAGGTCTCGCCGCCGATCCCTCGCTCGTCACGGCGGAAATATGGCTATAGCCCCCTTAATCAACGCTTACGGGCAATCCATAAACATGGAGGCGACAGATTGAGATGTGTCATATTGAGAAGGCATCATTAACGCCAACTAAACGGGCTCGACGAGATTGACGCGCTGGAGCTACGGCGATGGCGCAAGAGCTGCGCGGCGATGGCCCCGCTGGCGGACGCCGGCGGCATTGCCGCAGGGGCACCGTCCCTGAGTTACGGCCTGATCGACATATTCGCCGCCGGGCCCGGCTTGCGCAGCGGCTCCGCCAGCCGTGCGAACTCGCACAAGAGCGAGCGCGTTTTGCGGGGATCAATGATCTCCTCGACCCAGAACTTCTCGGCGGAGCGGAAGGGCGAGCGAAGCTCGTTGAGGCGGTCCTCGATTTCCTTCAGCTTGGCCACCTTGTCCTCGGCCGCGTCGATATCGGCGCGGTAGGCGGCTTCGATGCCGCCTTCGAGCGGTAGCGAGCCCCAATAGGCCGACGGCCAGGCGTAACGGATCGAGAACCGGTCGGCCGGCTGATGCACCACGCCGGCAACGCCGAAGGCGTTGCGCAGGATCACCGTGCACCAGGGCACCGTGGTCTGGTTCACCGCCGCCATGGCGCGAACGCCGTGGCGGATGGTGGCCGCTTTCTCGGCGTCGAGCCCGATCATGAAGCCGGGGCAATCCATGAGATAGACGATCGGCAGATGGAAGGTCTCGGCGAAGTCGACCCAGCGCACCACCTTCTGGCAGGCATCCGCGGTCCAGGAGCCGCCGTAGTGAAAACTGTCGCTGGCGAGCAGCAGCACCGCCCTGCCCTCGAGCCGCGCCAGGCCAACGATGATCGGCTTGCCGAAATTGGACGCGACCTCGAAGAACGAGCCCTTATCGACGACGGCGTCGATGATGGGGCGCATCTTGTAGACCTGCTTGCGGTTGCGCG
Source organism: Bradyrhizobium sp. 142 (assembly GCF_023074015.1). Classification (NCBI taxonomy): domain Bacteria; kingdom Pseudomonadati; phylum Pseudomonadota; class Alphaproteobacteria; order Hyphomicrobiales; family Nitrobacteraceae; genus Bradyrhizobium; species Bradyrhizobium sp. 142. The sequence continues at coordinate 43,664 of NZ_JADPKQ010000424.1, read as the reverse complement.
GCACCACGTTCATCAGCGCCTCTTCGCTGCGCTCCGGATTGTCGGTGCAGGGCAAGGTCGCCGGCAGCTCGTAGACCGATGATGGCAGGTATGAAAGAAAGCGCCGCGCGCAGGCAAAGGCCTCCTCCTCGGTCTCGACGGCATGATCGATCGCGCCGGCGCGGGTCTGGATATCGGCGCCGCCCAATTCCTCCTTCGAGAGGTCCTGCCCCAGCGCCTTCACCACCGGAGGGCCTGCGACAAACATCGCGGACTTCCTGGTCATGACGGAATAGTGGCTGGCGGCAAGGCGCGCCGCGCCGAGGCCGGCGACCGACCCCAGTCCCAGCGCGACCACGGGCACGCGCGACAGATTCTCAGTCGTGAAGCGATACCAGCGCGTGCCGCCGATGCCGCCCGGCAAGTTCGCCGCGCCCTTGGTCTCGATGGTCTTGACCGAGCCGCCGCCGCCGGAGCCTTCGATGATGCGGACAATGGGCAGGCGGAAATCGTGCGCCATCTCCTCCGCCATCAGCGGCTTTGCCGAGATCGACGCGTCAGCGGAGCCGCCGCGGACGGTGAAATCGTCGCCCACCACCACCACGGTGCGGCCCTCGATGCGCGCGCGGCCGAACACGCAGTTCGCCGGCGTCACGCTTTTGAGCTCGCCCGCTGGATCGTATTCGCCGACGCCGGAGACGGCACCGATCTCGTGAAAGCTGTCTTTGTCGATCAGTCTGTCGATACGCTCACGAACAGTGAGCCGGCCCTGGTCATGCTGTCGCTTGACCTTGTCAACGCCGCCCATCTCCCGCGCGAAGGCCTCGCGCCGGGCGAGCTCGTCGAGTTCCGGCTTCCAGTTCATTCACTCCCTCCGAATTGATCGGCTTATTATTGTTATGCACGGCCATCGCGATCGGCTTGCGCGCGAGACGGTTGTTGAAGACGTCGCCTTCCGTGCCCTCAAGCAAGCTGCCGAGCGACCTGCCAAGCTCGATCATCAGCGGTGCGACTTCAGCATGCAGCCGCTGCTCGTCATACATTGCGGAGAGAAGGCCTATCGTGATGACCACGAAGGTCTGGTATTGCGGTGACCAGATCGGCACCGCGAGCCCGTTGATGTGCGGGCTCCACAGGCCGCAGGCCACGACATAGCCGCGCTCGCGCAAGGACTGCCGGTTGGCCTCGATGCGGGGCCTCAGGATCTTGGCAGCCTCGGGGGCTTCCCGTTCCATCTCCGCGATGAAGGCATCGCCGACCTCCGGCGCCATCGCCGCGGTGTAGGCCGCGCCCGCGGCTGTCGAGGCCATCGAGATGCGGCTGCCGGTGCCCTCGTGCAGGCCGAGTGCGGTCGCCGAGCGCGCGAACTGGAGATAGACCAGATGAAAGCGATCGGGCACGACGAAGCCGACCGTGCCCGGCAATTGCTCGGCGACTTCCTGGAGCCGCTGCCGGATCATGCTGCGCAGCTGCGCGCCCTTCATCATCGAGGCGCTCATCGCCACCGCACTTGGGCCGATGCGATATTTCTGATCGCGCGGCAAATAGACCAGTTGGCCCATCCGCGTCAGCGTGTGCGTGAGCCGCGATACCGTCGAGCGCGGCAGGCCGCAGCGGTTTGATATTTCGAGATTGCCGAGCCGGGCCTCGTGGCCCTCGAAGCATCGCAACACGTCGAACGCGCGCGAGACCACCTGGATGACATCACCTTCACCGGCATCGCCAGCGAGCGCACCTTGCCTACTCAACCGTTCCGAACGTCGTCCCATGTTCCCTACCAGTTGTTCCGCTGTGCGGAATTAAATTCCGCTTGCAGACGACGCTACCTCAGTCATTTTGCGACGACAACAAAAAGGCGATGGCATGCCAGAAATTAAGATCGTCACTGAAGTGGCGGGACGCATCTGCGCAACTCCCGTGCAAGTTGGAGGAACAGTGGCAGATGGCGATGAGATTGTGGTGGTCGAGGCGATGAAGATGGAGATACCGGTGTCCGCGCCCGCCGCCGGCACGGTCAAATCGCTGCTCGTGAAACTCGACGATGTCGTCGCCGAAGGCCAAGCCATCGCGATCGTTGCGAGTTAAGCGCGTGCGTCGCGGGCATGGTTGCGCAATCTTTTCGTGGCCAGCCTTCGAGACGCCCGCTTTCGGCGGGCTCCTCAGGATGAGGTTGGTTTCTGCGGCAAAATCACAGGTCCTCATGGCGAGGAGCGCCGATCACGGCGCGTCTCGAACCAAGGCCGAGCACTCCGCAATCGCCAGCGCTCAATGCTTCCGCGACAATGCGTCTGTCCGTCTCGCGCATCCGCGGTATGGCGTTGCCATCGCTGATGGCCGATGACATGATCTTTCGAAGCAAGAAAGTCTTCGCGATCAAAGCGAGGACGATGGAGGGAAACATGTTCCGTGGGCTGCTCATGCTCGCCCCTGCCTTGGTGGCGGGCTTTACTTTTGTGTCCACACGCTATGCGTTTGCCGAAGATATCAAGCTGCCGGCGACATTGACCTTCACGGCCTACGACACCGGCACGGCGGGCTTCAACATTGCGGTCGGCGTCGGCAAGATGATGAAGGACAAATACGGCACCGACGTGCGCGTGCTGCCGGCCGGCAACGACGTCGCCCGCCTCGCTCCGCTGCGCGCCAAGCGCGCGGCCTCCGCGGCGATGGGATCCGGCACCTATTTCGCGCAAGAGGGCGTGTTCGAGTTCGGAGCCAAGGAATGGGGCCCGCAGCCGCTCCAGATCCTCTTGTCCAGCGTCGACTGCAATTGCGGCACGCTCGGCGTCGCTGCGGATACCGGTGTCAAGGACCTCAAGGACCTCAAAGGCAAGCGCGTCGGCTTCGTGGTCGGCTCGCCCGCGCTGAACCAGAACTCTCTCGCGGTGCTCGCCTTCGCAGGGCTGACGCAGAAGGACGTCAAGGTCGTCGAGTTCGCAAGCTACGGCGCGATGTGGAAGGGCCTGATCAACAACGACACCGACGCGGCCTTCGGCACCACCATCACCGGTCCCGCCAAGGAAGCCGAGACCTCGCCGCGCGGTCTGGTCTGGCCGCCGCTGCCGGCCAAGGACAAGGAAGGCTGGGCGCGGATGCAGAAGGTCGGCTCGTTCTTCTTCCCGCAGCTCGCAACCTGCGGCGCCGGCATCTCGCCGGACAAGCCGATCGAGCTTGGCAACTATCCGTACCCGATCTTCGTCGCCTACGCTTCGCAGCCGGCAGACGAGGTCTATGCGATGACGAAGGCAATGATCGTGAACTACGACGCCTACAAGGACTCCGCGCCCGGCGCCGGAGGGCTTGCCGCCGATAGGCAGACCAAGAACTGGGTGGTGCCGGTGCATCCCGGCGCGGTGAAGGCGCTGAAGGAAGCCGGGCAATGGACCGATGCGCAGGAGGCGCACAACAACAAACTGATCAAGCGCCAGGAAGTGCTCGCGGCCGCCTGGACGGACTACCGCAAGTCCAACCCGCCGGCGGATGACAAGGCCTTCCTCGATGGCTGGATGAAGGCGCGCGCGGTGGCGCTTGCCAAAGCCGACATGCCGAACGGCTTCGAGGATTAGAACGGGGTGAGATTGAGCTTGGTCGTTGCTACGCGACAGGTGCGCCCACTTTCCCGCTTGCGGGAGAGGGTCGGGGTGAGGGTGTCTGCACAGAGCGACTCCTCCAGCGGAGAGAGCCCTCATCCGGCGCTTTCGCGCCAACCTCTCCCGCAAGCGGGAGAGGTTGAGCGAGCCCGCGGCATTCGATTCAACCAACAGTCATTCGCCTTGGTTAGCGGTTAGCAGCCCCGGGGGATCGATGATGTCTTCCACCTTCACCGCCCCGCAAGAACTCAAGCGCGTCGTGTTCGACGATCCGCACGGCGCTGCCGGCAACATGCAGGAAGCGGAGGTGACGCGCGTCCGCGCGCTGCAAGGGCCCTGGCGCTGGGCGCTGGTCGTCGCCACCGCGGCGACGATCCTGCTCTGCATCAACCAGCAATTCTCGCTGCGCTTCTTCATCGGCTACACCCAGCTCAACACGGAGTATTTCTACCTCCTGATCGCCTTGATGCTGCCCTTCACCTTCCTGATCTTCCCCGGCACCGGGCGCGCCCCGCTCGACCGCATCCCTTGGTACGACCTAGTGCTCTTCGCCGCGACCTTTGGTGCCGCGCTGCTGCTGATGTCGAACGTGCGCAAGGCGGCGGAGGCCGGTTGGGAATTCGGCGGCGCGCCCAATACCGTCATCGCTGCGGGCCTCGTGATGTGGGTGATGCTGATGGAGGCGCTGCGGCGCACCGGCGGCTGGAGCCTGCTCTTGAGCGTGCTGCCCTTCACCGTCTATCCGCTGTTTGCCGAAGCCGGCTGGCTCGGGCCGTTCCGCGGCACGCAATCGACGCTCGAGCAGGCGACCGCCTACCACGTGCTGTCCGGCGAGAGCCTGCTCGGGATTCCGATCCAGGCGTTTGCCGACACCGTGATCGGCTTTCTGGTGTTCGGCACCGCGCTGATGATGACCGGTGCCGGCAAGTTTTTCATCAACCTCGCTTTCGCGCTGTGCGGCACGTTCCGCGGCGGCGCTGCCAAAGTCTGCATCTTTGCCAGCGGGCTGCTCGGCATGATGTCGGGATCGATCATCTCCAACGTGCTGACCGCCGGCACCATGACCATTCCGGTGATGAAGAAGAGCGGTTTTCGCGCATCGTACGCCGGCGCGATCGAGGCCTGCGCCTCGACCGGTGCTGTGCTAGCGCCGCCGGTGATGGGCGCGACCGCCTTCGTCATCGCGCAGTTCCTCAACGTCAGCTATGCCGATGTCGCGATCGCCGCCATCATTCCCGCCGCGCTCTACTACATCGGCCTGTTCATGCAGGTCGACGCCTATGCCGCGCGCCACGGGCTGAAGGGAATCCCTCGCGCCGAGTTGCCGCGGGTGATGGATACCATCAAGGACGGATGGTACTACGTGTTCGTGATCGCGCTGCTGATCGTGATGCTGCTCTATTTCAAGCGCGAGAGCCATGCGCCGTTCTATGCCACCGCGCTGCTGCTGGTTCTCAACCAGCTTTTTTCCAAGGACACGCGCTGGACGCTAGCTACGATCTTAAAATTCCTCGAGGTCAACGGCCGCACCTTCGTCGAACTCGTCGGCATCCTCGCCGGCTGCGGCCTGCTGATCGGCGCGTTCTCGATGACCGGTGTGGTGTCGAGCCTGGCCAACGATCTGTTGCGGATTGGGCGACAACGCCTTCCTGCTGCTTGGCATGTGCGCCTTCACGAGCCTCGTCCTCGGCCTCGGGCTAACGACCACCGCCTGCTACATCTTCCTCGCCATCCTGGTCGCGCCCGCACTGGAGAAGCTCGGGCTGAACAAGATGGCCGTGCACATGTTCATCTTCTACTGGGGCATGCTGTCGTCGATCACACCGCCGGTTGCGATCGCATCTTTCGCGGCAGCGGGCATCGCCGGTTCGCCGGCGATGAAGACGGGATGGGAATCGATGTGGGTCGGCAGCATCATCTATTTCATCCCGTTCTTCTTCGTGCTCAATCCGGCGCTGGTGCTGCAGGGGCCGAGCCCCTATCTCACCGGCCTCGGGCTGATGGGGCTCGCCGCGTTCGGCACGCTGTTCATCTGCGGCGGCATTCAGGGCTACCAGCCCTTCGTCGGCGATCTCCGCGGCACCGGCGCCCTGGAATGGCCGATCCGCGTGCTGCTGGTGATTGGTGGCTTCGTGGTGGCCACTCCCGGCGGCGGGATCATGCCGCTATCGCAGTTGCAGGTCACGCTGCTGGGACTTGCGATTCTGGCGCCGACGATTTTGATCGCGCTTCTGCTGCTCCGGCGGCAAGGTCCGATTCCGGACGGGTTGCACGTGCCCTGATTGCGATGCACAACAGGAGGCGATGAAACCGCTACCGTCTTCCGCCTCCGCCTGGACCCGCTCGAGACCGCCGTTGCTGCGGTTTCTGGACACTTGCCTCAACGAATTCTCAGCCGAGACCTCGGGCGCAGTGGCCGACTACATCCCCGAGCTAGGCAAGGCCGATCCCGCCTATTTCGGCATCAGCCTCGCGACGCTGGACGGCCATGTCTACGAGGTCGGCGACAGCCGGGTGCCCTTCACCATCCAGTCTATGTCGAAACCGTTCGTGTTCGCGCTGGCGCTGGACTTGCTCGGCGCCGGCAAGGTCGAGAGCGCGATCGGCGTCGAGCCCTCGGGCGATCCCTTCAACTCGATCCGGCTCAACTCCGAGAACCATCCCTTCAACCCGATGGTCAATGCCGGCGCGATCGCCTGCACGGGGCTGATCCAAGCGAGCAAGGGCGCTGACGCATTCGAGCAGATCCGCCTCGCGCTCGGCCGGTTTGCGGGGCGTGATCTCGCAGTGGATGAGGCCGTCTACGCGTCCGAAAGCCAGACCGGCGACCGCAACCGTGCCATCGCTTACCTGCTGAAGACCAATGCGGTGATCTCGGACAACGTTGCTGATGTGCTCGATGTCTATTTCCGGCAATGCGCGGTGCTGGTGACGGCGCGCGATATCGCGGTGATGGCGGCGACGCTCGCCAATCGCGGCGTCAACCCGGTCACCTGCGAGCAGGTGCTGACGCCCTACGCGATCTCGCGCACGCTGTCGGTGATGACGTCGTCGGGCATGTACGATTATGCCGGCGAATGGATCTACCGGATCGGCATCCCCGCCAAGAGCGGCGTCGGCGGCGGCATTCTGGCGGCCCTGCCCGCGCGCCTCGGGCTCGGCAGCTATTCGCCAAGACTCGACAAGCACGGCAACAGCGTGCGCGGCATCAAGGTCTGCGAAGCGCTATCCTCGCACTACGACCTGCACATGCTCAACCGCAGCGACGACGCCCGCAACGCGGTTATCGCCGACTACGACATCGGCAAGAGCCCGTCGCGGCGGGTGCGCCGGCCGCAGGAGCGCGAGATCCTGGCGGCCCATCAGCTGGATGTGCGGGTGATCGAGCTGGTCGGCACGCTCTCGCTTTCGGCGGTCGACTATGTCTCGCGCCGGCTCGCCGGGCGGCCGCGGCCGCAATTCGTGGTGTTCGACTTGCACCGCGTTACCTCCACCACGCGCGCCGGCGCACGGCTGGTGGCCGAAGCCTTCCAGGAGCTCGCAGCGCTGAACGTCACCGTGATCATCTCCGGCGTCAAGCGCGCCTCGAAGGAGTGGAACACGCTGCGGGAATGGACCGCCGAGCTGAAGAACGTTCGCGACTTCTACCTGCTCGACACCGCGATCGAATGGGCGGAAGACCAGATCGTCTACCGCTATGGCGGCTCGATCGACTTTCACGAGACCACCGAGCTTGCCGAGCAGCCGTTACTTGCGGGGCTTGGCGACAACGAGCTGGCGGACCTGGCCTCGCTCTGCACCATCCACACCTATCAATCCGGCGCCAGGATCGTGGCGGCCTGCGATCCCGCCGATTCCCTGTTCTTCCTGCGCAGCGGCGCCGTGCATGTCACGCTGCCCGACGGCGTGCGGCTGGCGACACTGACTGCCGGCATGGCCTTCGGCGAAATGGCCCTGCTGGAAGCCACCCGCTCCGCCGATGTTTTCGCCGACATGGCAGCGACCGCATTCGAAGTGCCTCTCAATGCCTTCGAGCGCTTCCGCAAGCAGCACCCGCATGCCAGCGAGCGCATCATGCGCAATTTGGCGCAGCTCCTGGCCGATCGCCTGATCGTCGCCAACACCAAGGTGGATATTCTGACCTCGACGTGAGCTGGCCGGTACCTTCACCTCTCCCGCAGGGAGAGGTCGGGTCGCATCGAAGATGCGATCCGGGTGAGGGTTTACGGTCTCACCGAGTGCTGCGGCCCCTCACCCGGATTGCTGCGCAATCCGACCTCTCCCCGACCGAGAGGTGAACAGCGCCCTCACTCGCATCATGCCTCACCGGCTCGCGGCCTCGCTCAGCCGCCGGTTGATCTTGGCTGCGCTCGCCTTGAGCACGTCGGATGGCTTCTGGCCCGTCGCTGCGCACAGGCAGGCCCAGTAGTAGATGACATCGCCGAGCTCGTCGACGAGACCCGCCTGATCGAGCCAACTATCGCGCAACAGCTTCTTGATGTGGTCGGCGACTTCACCGGATTCGCCGGCGAGGCCCAGACCGAGATAGGACAACCGCTCGTTCGACGGATGCTCATCGACTTTCGCAATCGTCGCGGCCCAGGCCGCATATTCATCGATCGTCATCGGCATCTCTCGGCGTTTTCCGTTCAGCCCACCACTTCAGTGACCGGCTGAAGATCTATCTCAAAAGTCTCCAGGAATTTCGAGGTCATGATGTAGAAGCCGACCGACAGTTGCAGCTCGACCAGTGCACCTGGAGTCAATGTTGACGCGATCGCCTTGAAGGTGGCGTCCGTCGGCTTGTTCAGTTTCACGATCTCGTCGGTGAAAGCGAGTGCTGCGCGCTGCACCTCATTGAAGCAAGTCGCGGCCTGCCAGTTCTCGAGCGCTTCGTTCTGCGCGTCGGTGACGCCGACATTCTTGCCGATGCGCTTGTGCGCGACGATCTCGTATGGCGCCGCGCACAAAATTCCGGTGCGCGTGATCGCAAGCTCGCGCACGACCGGATCCAGCTCGCCCTTGTGACGGATGGCGCCGCCGAGCCGGCAGTACTGCTCAAAATAGCTCGGCGAATGCGCCATCATCCGGAAGATGTTGGCGTTGCGGTTCTTGTCGAGGATCTCGCGGGTGCGGTCGGATGCCTTAGACGGATCGCTGTAGTTGATGCGGGCCATGATTTTCCTGAGGATTTTCCTTAAGCCTTTGATACTTATTGTCGTTACCGGGATCGGTTCCCTGAAATTCTATTCGCGCGGGGACGCAGGAGCAACAACATCGAGTCAAAATGCCGCCGCATTGCTGATCGACCCTTGCACGGTCGATATTCGCTGCGTGGGGACACATCGCAGCGGATACTCGAAGTGGGGTGTTCCGAGTAACAAAATATGGCCGTCGCTTGCGCTTGCGCGCAACGATGAGTCGCGCCCAAGTCTAGGGAGAAAACGGCATGAGGGAAGCCACCAAGGGGGCAGCCTCGGGAGCGCTCGCGCACATGCTGGCAGTGACGGCGATGCTGGTCATCGCCAGCATCCTGTTCTACGGGCGTTAGTTGGATTTGCGTTAGCAAGAGCTTTCGTCATTCCGGGGTGGCTTTCGCACGAGCCAGGCCCAGAATCCCGTTCCAGGCTCGGTCCATTGTTGTTTTTCGTGGGACCGCCCCCGAATGACGAATCCTGCTACGCGCCTGTGATGAAGCTCATGGGGTTCCCCCGCTGTCATTCCGGGGCGCGCTCGCTTGGGGCGCGAGCCCGGAATCCATTTATCCTCCGAACATGCCGAGCGATGGATTCTCAGATGCGCAATTGCGCATCGTAGCTCGCGACTTCGTCGCGCTCCGGAATGACGGATGAGGGAATCTTGGTCATTGCTTCTCCCCTACTCCGGCGCTGACCGCGTCACTCCGTCGCGAACCATCGCAGCAATTTCATCTGCGCAGTATCCGATCTCCTTCAGAATCTCCGCGCCGTGCTCGTTCAGCTGCGGCGCCAGCCGGACCGGCTCGGCTTCGGTCTCCGACCACGTCGCCGTCACCTTCATGCTGCGGATCGGGCCTTCTGTGGGATGGTTCACGACCGGGAAGAAATTCGTCGCTTCGAGATGCTCGTCGTGCAGGATCGACGCGAGGTCGTGCATCGGCATCACCGGCACGTCGGCCTTGGTCAGCAGGTCGATCCACTCGGCCGTGGTGCGCGTCTCGAAGATGCGGGCAAGCTCGGCATAGACGACGTCGATATTGATGGCGCGGCCGGCAAAGGTTGCGAATTTGGGATCGGCGCGAAGGTCGTCGCGTCCCGTCGCCTTGAAGAAGTTCTCCCACTGCTTGTCGTTGTAGACGATGACGCTGAGATAGCCGTCCGATGTCTTGTAGGGCCTGCGGTCGCGCGAGAGGTGGCGGGCATAGCCGCCCTTATCGAGTGGCGGCTCATAGGTGAGCCCGCCCATGTGATCGCCCATGACGAAGCCGGCCATGGTCTCGAACATCGGGATATCGACGCGCTGGCCGCGTCCGGTGCGATCGCGATGCACAAGGCTGGCGCAGATCGCGCCGACGGCGGTCAGGCCGACGATGCGATCGACCAGCGCGTTCGGCACATAGCGCGGCACACCGTCGCCGGTCTGCGCCATCAGCGCAGGGAGCGCGGTCGCGCCCTGGATCAGATCGTCATAGGCGGGTTTTGCGGCATAGGGCCCGTCCTGGCCGAAGCCGAACACGCCGGCGTAGACGAGGCGCGGATTGATGTCGGAGACGACGTCGTAACCGAGCTGAAGCCGCGCCATCGCCTGCGGACGGACGTTGTAGACAAGAACGTCCGCGTCCTTCAGCAGTCGCAGCACGGCCTCGCGGCCGGCCGGCCTCTTCAGATCAAGGCAGATTGAGCGCTTGCTGCGATTGGTGTTGAGGAACACCGGACCCATGCCGGCATGGCGCATCGGGCCGATCAGGCGGGTGACGTCGCCGTCGAGTGATTCCACCTTGATGACATCAGCGCCGTAGTCGCCGAGCATCTGGGTCGCATAGGGCCCCATCAGCACGGTCGTCATGTCGATGACCTTGATGCCCCCTAGCGGCCCCATCGTTTGCTCTCGATTGCGCGGGCTCAAATCGGCCCGCGATCGGTCCAGCTAACGGCAGCGGCGCCTGCGGCGCAAGGGCGGGCGGGGTATGGCCCCATGCGCCGCGCGGTGAAACGGCCGCTATTTCTTCTGGCGGGATTCGCGGATCTTCAAGAGCCGATCGAGCTCGTCGTTCTGCTGATTGATGCGGTCGGCGATGCGCGCCTCGTTCTGCTCACCCGAAGCGGCGGCGGCCTGCTCGATTAGCTGGCGGATATTGTCCTCGAGGATCGCGATGCGATCATTGAGTTGGTCGAGTGAGAGTGTGTCGTCGCTCATGATACATTCCTTGCAAATCAATCAAGAACAGTAGGGCCATGATCTAGCGCAAGAAAGAGGTGGGCACGGCGCCCGCGCGCCTTTGCCCACCCGACAATACCTTACTTCAGCGGCTCCAGCACGGAGACGTAGTTGGCAACCGCCGCACCGCCCATGTTGAAGATGCCGCCGAGTTTTGCATTTTTGAGCTGCATGCCCTCGGGTGCCTGGCCCACAAGCTGCATCGCCGTCATCACGTGCATGGAGACGCCGGTGGCGCCGATCGGGTGGCCCTTGGCCTTCAGGCCGCCGGACGGATTGATCGGCAGCTTGCCGTCCTTGAGCGTCCAACCTTCCTTGATGGCGCGGGCGCCCTGCCCCTTCGGCGTCAGGCCCATTGCTTCGTACTCGATCAACTCGGCGACCGTGAAGCAGTCATGGGTCTCGACGAAGGAGAGGTCGGTGAGCGCAACGCCCGCCTTCTCCAGTGCGCGCTGCCAGGCGACCGTGCAGCCCTCGAACTGGAGGATGTCGCGCTTGGACATCGGCAGAAAATCCTGGGCGTGCGCAGTGGCGCGGAAGCCGATCGACTTGCTCATGCCCTTGGCGGTCTCGGCATCGGCCAGCACCAGGGCGGCTGCGCCGTCGGAGACCAGCGAGCAGTCGGTGCGCTTCAAAGGACCGGCGACGTAAGGATTCTTCTCGCTCTCAGCACGACAGAACTCGAAGCCGAAATCCTTGCGCATCTGGGCGTAGGGATTGGCGACGCCGTTCTTGTGGTTCTTGGCCGCGATCAGCGCCAGCGCATCGGACTGGTCGCCGTATTTCTGGAAATAGGAACTGGCGATCTTGCCGAACACTCCGGCGAAGCCGCCGACCGTGTCGCCGTCCTCCGGCAGATACGACGCCTTCAGAAGGTTCTTGCCGATCTCGGCGCTCGGCGTGCGCGTCATCTGCTCGACGCCGACGACCAGCACGATCCTGGCCGCCCCTGCGGCGATCGCGCGAACCCCCTGGTGAACGGCGGCGGATCCCGTGGCGCAGGCGTTCTCGACACGGGTCGTCGGCTTGAAGCGCAGCTTCGGGTCGGCCTGGAGCACCAGCGAGGCGGTGAAATCCTGCGGCGAGAAGCCGGCATTGAAATGGCCGAGCACGATCTCGTCGACGTCGGAAGCGGAGATGCCGGCATCGGCCATCGCCTCATTGGCAACGCGGGTAATGAGGCTTTCGACGGTTTCGGTGTCGAACTTGCCGAACGGCGTATGCGCCCATCCGACGATACTGGCGGTCATGGTCATTCTCCCTCGGATCTCTTACTGACCTAAATCTTAGCCCAAGGATGGCAAGACTTCACGCTGCTTTCAGGGCCTTCAGCGTGCGCTGGCAGATGGCAGTTATGCCGGCCCAGTTCCCGGCCCTGATCTCCGCGGCCGGGCACAGCCAGGAACCGCCGACCGCGACCACGTTGGGTTCGGCGAGCCAGGTCGCCGCATTGGCCTCGCCGATCCCACCGGTCGGGCAGAACCGCACGTTCGGGAACGGACCGCCGAGCGCGCGCAGGCCCTTGATGCCACCGGCCTGCTCGGCCGGGAAGAATTTCGCGACGTCGAGGCCGTGGGCCAGCGCCATCATCAGCTCGGAGGCGGTGGCGATGCCCGGCGCGAACGGCAAGGCGCTGTCGGCCGCGGCCTTCAGCAGATCGGGGGTCAAACCGGGGCTGATGCCGAACTTGACGCCGAGCTTCTCGACACGGGCGAAGTCGGCCGGATTGAGGATCGTGCCGATGCCGACGTTGGCCTCGGGCACTTCAGCCATCATCGCCCTCGCCGCCTCGATCGCAGCGGGGGTGCGCAGCGTCACTTCCAGCGTGCGGACGCCGCCGGCGACCAGCGCGCGCGCCAGCGGCACGGCATCCTGGATACGCTCGATGGTCAGGACGGGAATGACGGTCGCGTCCCGAAACAGCGCGACGAGGTGGTTCTGTTGGGCAGTCGTGGTCATCGTTTTCGCTTCTTTACTTGGTCGCCTGGCGTGACGCAGCCGGCCGGTGGCGTTTCTTCGGCGGCATGGCATAGCCTGGAATGATGGCGCCGGGATAGCAGATCACGAGGCTGGCGAGCCGGTGTCCGGCCTGGGCGGCCTCGACCGGATCGGAACCGCCGAGCCGGGCCGCGATATAGGCCGCGGCAAAGCTGTCGCCGGCGGCGGTGGTGTCGGCCACGGGCCTGGTCATGGGTTCAGCGTGCATCTCGCTGGTGCCGCCGGGAAAGCGCAGCAGGCTCACCGGCTCGGCGAGCCGGAACACCAGCTCCGGCGAGGGAATGCGCGCCATCAACTGCTCGTGGCTCTCGCCGGGATAGAGCGCGAGCAAATCCTCGGTCGAGGTCAGCACGATGTCGGCCGCGGCGAAGGCTGCTGCAAAAACCTCGCGGGCGACATCGCGATCGGGCCAGCCGCGCGCGCGGAAATTGGTGTCGAACACGAAGCGCGTGCCGAGCAGGCGCGCACGCTTGATCGCCGCGAACAGACGCTCGCGCCCGGCCGTCTCGTAGATCGACAGCGTGATGGCGGAAAGATAGACGATGTCGTAGCTCATCAGCGAGTTGAGCAGCTCGTCCGTCTCCGGCAGATCCATCAGCCGGCGCGCCGCGGCGCTGTCACGCCAGTGAAAGAACTGCCGCTCGCCCTTTGCATCCAGCTGGATCATGTAGAGGCCGGGCAGCTTGCCCGGCAGGCGCGCGACGCGCCGGGTCCCGACCCCCTCCGCGGTCCAGGCCGCAATCATCTCATCGCTCAAGGCGTCGTCGCCGAGCGCGGTGAAATAATCGACCTTGACCTCGAGCCGCGCGAGATAGACCGCGGTGTTGAGGGTGTCACCGCCAAATCCGCGCGAGTACAGGCCACCGGCCTGCCCGGCGGACTGTCCGGCATGTTGCCCCCCTTGGGCCTGCCGGAGCTCGACCATGCATTCGCCGATGCAAGCAACGCTCGCCATTACTTTACCCGCTCAGCCACAGATCAGGCGACGAAATTGCCGCCGAGCTCGTCTTCGATGTGAATGCGGATGATGTCGTCGAAGGACTTCTCGGCGGTGGTGAAGCCGAGCTCGAGCGCCCGCTTTGGGTTGAAATTACGCGGCCAGCCGCCGACGATGCCGACGATGAAGGGATCCGGCTCCCGCTTGATGCGGGCGGCGACCTTGTCGCCCGCGACCCGCCTCAGCGCCGCGATCTGCTCGCCGACCGTGGCCGAGAGGCCCGGCATGGTCAGGTTGCGGCGCGGGCCGACCGCGGCCAGATCCATGGTGCCGGCATGGAGCAGGAAGCCGACGGCGGAGCGCGGCGTCGCATGCCAGTGGCGGACGTCCTCGGAGACCGGCAGCACGGCCTCCTTGCCGGCGAGCGGCTCACGCAGGATGTTGGAGAAGAAGCCCGATGCCGCCTTGTTAGGCAGGCCGGGCCGGATGCAGATGGTCGGCAGGCGGATGCCGATGCCGTCGAGGAAGCCGCGGCGCGAATAATCGGCGAGCAGCAGTTCGCCGATCGCCTTCTGGGTGCCGTAGCTGAGCAGCGGCGTGTGGAAGAATTCATCTCCGATCGCGTCCGGGAACGGCGCGCCGAACACCGCGATCGAGGACGTGAAGACCACGCGCGGCTTGTAGCCACCGCCCGCCAGCCGGATCGCGTCGAGCAGCATCCGCGTTCCGTCAAGGTTGATGCGGTAGCCCTTGTCAAAGTCGAGCTCGGCTTCGCCCGAGACGATCGCGGCGAGATGGAAGATCACGTCCGGGCGGCCGGCGATCAGTTTTTCAGCCGCACCTAGGACGGCAAAGTCGCCCGACACCGTCTCGACGGCAAAACCGGCCTTTTCCGGCTTCTTCGGCTCGACCACATCGTGCATGGTCAGTTTGGTGATGTCGCTCTTGCCGAGACGGCCGTCGCGCAACAGCCGTTCACACAATTTGCGGCCAACCATGCCGGCGGCGCCTAGAACCAGAATGTGCAAGAGCCTACTCCTTATTATTGGCCGGAACGCGTTTGTTGGCCGGAACGCGCCGCTCCTGGCACGTTCGCTTCAGTTTTTCCCTTGGCGCGCTCTCAAGGCAGGGGCCCCGCGGTTATTCCTTCACGGCGCCGGTCATTGCCGACACATAATGCTCCACGAAGAAGGCGTAAAGGATGACCAGTGGCAGCGAGCCGGCCAAGGCACCCGCCATCAGCGAACCCCAGCGGTAGATATCGCCATCCACGAACTCGTTGACGATCGCGACCGGCACCGTCTTGTTGCTGGTCGATTGCAGGAACGTCAGCGCGTAGATGAACTCGTTCCAGCACAGCGTGAAACAGAAGATAAAGGCCGAGATCAGCCCGGGGATGGAGAGCGGCAGCACGATCTTGACGAGGATCTGCCAGCGGCTCGCGCCATCGATCAGCGCGCATTCCTCGAGTTCGAACGGGATGGTCTTGAAATATCCCATCAGGAGCCAGGTCGAGAATGGGATCAGGATGGTGGGATAGGTTAGAATCAGGGCCATCGGCGAGTCGAATAGGCCGTACTGGAACACGACGGTGGCGAGCGGGATGAACAGGATCGAGGGCGGCACGAGATACGCGAGGAAGATCAGCCCGCCGACCATGCTCGCGCCCTTGTAGCGCAGCCGCACGATGGCATAGGCCGCGAGCACCGATGCAATGATCGAGAGCACGGTGGCGCACACTGCCACATACATCGTGTTCCAAAGCCAGTGCGGGTAGTAGCTCTCGAACAGCAGCTTATGGAAGTGCTTGAAGGTCGGATTCCAGGTCCAGAACGGATTGTACTTATCCAGATCGAGCAGTTGCTCGTCCGGCTTGATCGAGGTCAAAGCCATCCAGTAGAACGGGAACAGCAGGATCACGACGATAATCGTGAGCGGCAGATAGAGCGTCACGATCCTGCGCGGCACCGACTGCAGATAGCTCATGCCCTCGCTGTGATCGTCCTTCGCCGCCGTCGGAGAGGATCCCGACAGCACGGCCTTGAGATCAATGGACCTGGTGGGCAGATCAGTCATTGTTCTCTCCCTGCTGCCATTTCCTGCGCTGCAGGCCGAACCACGAAACCATGATTGCTGCAAGTAGGAAGGGGATCATGGCGCTCGAGATCGCAGCCCCCTCGCCCAACTGTCCCGCGATGATGGCGCGCTGGTAAGACAGCGTCGCCATCAGATGCGTAGCGTTGACCGGCCCGCCGCGCGTCATCGCCCAGATCAGCTGGAAGTCGGTGAAGGTGAAGAGCACCGAGAAGGTCATGACCACTGCAATGATCGGCGTCAGCAACGGGTAAGTGATGTGCCGGAACATCTGCCAGCGCGTGGCGCCGTCGAGCGTGGAGGCCTCATAGAGCGACGGCGAGACGGTCTGAAGACCCGCGAGCAGCGTGATCGCCACGAACGGCACGCCGCGCCAGATATTGGCGAAGATCACGCATATCCGCGCCCAAGTGGTGTCACCGAGGAAGTTGATGTTCTGGCTGATCAGGCCGAGATGCCTCAACGACCACGAGATGATCGAGAATTGCGAGTCGAAGATCCACCAGAACGCCAACGCCGACAGCACTGTCGGCACGATGAAGGGGATCAGCACCATGGCGCGCAGCATCGCCTTGAACGGCATGTTCTCGTTCAGCAGTAGCGCGAGATAGAGCCCGATCGCGAATTTGATGGCGCTGGCGACGGAGGTGTAGAGCAACGTGTTGAACACCGACAGCCAGAAAATGGAATCGTCCCAGAGCCACTCATAATTTTCCGTGGCTATGAAGTGCCCGACCCGACCGATGCGAGTGTCCGTGAAGGACAGCCAGATGCCCAGTCCCAGCGGATAGGCCAGGAAGAAGATCAAGAATCCCATGGCCGGCACCATGAACCAGAAGCCGAGCCAATTGCGGTTGTGCTTGAGCCGGTCCCAGGCGCTCGCCTCCACGACCTTCGGGTTGGCGTCCCTGGGTGCAAGTGCCATATCGGCCATGGTCGTATCCCGATTCGATAGAGAAAGCGGGCCGCCCACGGCGGCCCACCGTAGCTCGCGTCGACTTAGCCGCGATAGATGCGCTTCAATTGGCGCTCGGCGTCCGCCATTGAGCCTTTGAGGTCCTTGGCGCCGGTGCAGTAGTTGGCGAACATGTCGACCACGATGAAGTCTGCGATCGCGGTCGCCGCCTTCTCGCCCGGCGTGCCGATGCCCGACGCCGGTAGCGCGCGCTTACTCGCCTGACCGAACACCGCATTCTTCGGATCGGCGGTCCAGACCGGCGCCGAATCATAGGCGTTGAGCGTATGGGTGAGATAGCCGCGGGCGCCCGTCAGCCACTTCTCGAAATTCTCCTTCTCCAGCATGAAGGCAATGAAGGCCTTCGCCGCGTTCGGATACTTCGTGAAGTTGAAGGCGAGGATCGGCACCGCGAGTTGCAGTTCGGTCGGCTTTCCGATTGGCCCCACCGGCCACAACGCGTGATCGATATCTTCGGCGAGATCCTTCTTGCTCGGATCGTCCTTGGCAGCGATATAGATCGAAATGCCGTTCGACGTCAGGAACAATTCGCCCGACAGGAACGCCTTGTTGTTGGAGGAGTCGTTCCAGGATGCCACGCCGGGGATGAAGGTCTCCGACAGTGCCTTGCCGTACTCCAGCGCCTTCGCCGTCTCCGGCGAGTTGATGATGACCTTGTCGTCCTTGTCGACGGTCCAGCCATTGTGGCCCCACAGGATGTTGTGGACCCAGGCATTGGCATCCCCGGTGGCGTGGCCGAGGGCGAAACCCGCCGGGGTGTTGTTC
The DNA here is from genome assembly GCF_023074015.1 of Bradyrhizobium sp. 142. NCBI lineage: Bacteria > Pseudomonadati > Pseudomonadota > Alphaproteobacteria > Hyphomicrobiales > Nitrobacteraceae > Bradyrhizobium > Bradyrhizobium sp. 142. Next base: position 25,909 of record NZ_JADPKQ010000424.1, on the reverse strand, counting down.
TTCTTCAGGGCCTTGCAGAGCTCGAGATAGGCCGGAAAGTCGGACGGAACTTGCTTGAAGCCCGCCTTCTCGACCGCCGACTTGCGATAGGTCAGATAGCCGCCGACGGTCGCCACCGGAATGCCGAGCCAGTCGCCATCCTTCTTGCAGGTGATGGCCGCAGCTTCGGTCCAGCCGCCGTACTTCTTGCCGAGATAATCGGCAACGTCGTTCATCTTGATGACCTTGGTCGGGAAGAGCTGCGGCAGCGTGTGCAGGCCCCAGGCGAGATCGAGACCCGAACCGGTGTTCGCGGCGACCGACGCCTTCGGCTGCACGTCCTCGAAGGATTCGCTGAACACGTTCATCTCGGTACCGGTTGCGGCCTTGAACGCCGCGACCATGGCATTGAACGCATCGTCTTCTGCCGGCACGAAGCGCTTCCAGCGCATCACCGTCAATTTGGCGCCCGCTTCGGCCTTCCAGGGCGAGTCCGCCGCCCAGGCCTTCGCGAACTCGAACAGTGCCGGCCCGGTCAGTGCGCCGGTGGCAGCCAGCGCCGTTCCGCCTTGAAGCAGAGCCCGGCGGGTAAAGTCTTGCATGGTGTCCTCCCTGTGATGCTTTTTTTGTAGCTTGCTTTATTCAGCTTGCCTTACGTATCGAGCCGTTTCCCTGTCGCCTCGTCGAACAAGTGAACCACGGACGGATCGGGCTTCAGCCGAACCTTGTCGCCGGGGTTGAATTGGTGACGCTCGCGGAAGACCGCGACGACCTGCTCGCCACCGAGCTTGGCAAACACTTGGGTTTCGGAGCCGGTCGGCTCGACCACGACGATCTCGGCTTCGGCACCGTCGTCGGCGATGGTGAAATGCTCGGGCCGGACGCCAAAGACCACAGGACGGCCGTCGGACGCCGCCGGCGCGCTTCGCAGCGGCAGCTTGACCCCGTTCGGTCCTTCGAAGGTCGCAACGCCGTTGGTGCGCACATGGCCCTTGAGGAAATTCATCGCAGGAGAGCCGATGAAGCCGGCGACGAACTGGTTCTCCGGCTTGTCGTAGAGCTCGAGCGGTGTGCCCATCTGCTCGACAATGCCGTCGTGCATGACGACGATCTTGTCGGCCATGGTCATGGCCTCGATCTGGTCGTGCGTGACGTAGACGGTGGTCGTCTTCAGCCGCTGATGCAGCTCCTTGATCTCGGTGCGCATGGCGACGCGCAGCTTGGCGTCGAGGTTCGACAACGGCTCGTCGAACAAGAACACCTGCGGATCGCGCACGATGGCGCGGCCCATGGCGACGCGCTGGCGCTGGCCGCCGGAGAGCTGGCGCGGATAGCGCTCGAGCAGCGGCGACAGCGCTAGAATTTCGGCCGCGCGCTTGACGCGCTTGTTGATTTCGTCGGAGCTGGCATTGCGCAGCTTGAGCGAGAAACCCATGTTTTCGCCGACCGTCATGTGCGGATAGAGCGCGTAGTTCTGGAACACCATCGCAATATCCCGCTCCTTGGGCTGGACATTGTTGACGACGCGGTCGCCGATCGAGATCGTGCCGGAGGTGATGTTCTCGAGGCCTGCGAGCATGCGCAGAAGCGTCGACTTGCCGCAGCCGGAGGGGCCAACCAGGACGACAAACTGGCCGTCCTCGATCGGGATCGAGACTCCGTGCAGGACTTCAAAATTGCCGAACGATTTCCGCACGTCGCGGATTTGCACAGACGACATCTAGCTCCCTCCTTCGACTCGACGACGCAACTGTCGCGCCGCCACCGTCTTGTTTTTTCAGACTTCACCGAACGAAGCCCGACCTACTCGGGCGACATTGTCGGCAGTTTGCGCGGTTTTGGCAATTTGTCTTTGGTTAGTCGTTGGTGGTAGCGCTGTCAACGTTCCTTTGTTTGCGGGATCGACTGTGTTAAGAGCAACATATGGGTCGAAAGCGCACCAAGTCAGGCAAGATCCGGCTGGCGGAAGTCGCTGAGCACGCCGGCGTGAGCCCGATCACGGCCTCCCGCTTCTTTCGCAATCCCGAGGCGCTGTCGGAGGCCAAGCGGGCGCGGGTCGAAAGCGCGGCCAAGGAGCTCGGCTATGTGCCGAACCTCGCCGCACGCGCGCTGGCCTCGCATCGCACCGAGGTGATCGGTGTCCTGATCCCGTCATTGACCAACAACGTGTTCTCCGACGTGCTGCGCGGCATCTATGATGCATCCGAGAGCAGCCGGTACTCGATTCAGCTGTCCAACACACGCTACAGTATCCTCCAGGAGGAAAAACTGCTGCGGCTGTTTCTCGCGCAGAAGCCGGCCGGGCTGGTCGTCACCGGCATCGACCAGACCGCGGAATCGCACGCGATGCTGGAGGCGGCCGACTGCCCGATCATGCAGATCATGGAAATCGGGCCCAATCCCGTCGACATGATGATCGGCTTTTCGCACTATGATGCGGCGCGCGCCGCGATTGCGCACCTGTTCGAACAGGGCCATCGCAGAATCGGATTCCTCGGCGCGCGCATGGACCCGCGGGTGCAGCGGCGGCTCGACGGCTACCAGGCGGCCATGAAGGATGCGGGCCTGTTCGACCAGCGCCTGATCGTTGCCACGGCGACGCCGACCTCCGTCACGCTCGGCGGGGCGCTGTTCACTGATCTGCTGGCCAAGTCGCCCGATATCGATTCGGTGTTCTGCGCCAATGACGACCTCGCGCTCGGCGTGCTGTTTGAATGCCGCCGCCGCGAGATCGCGATCCCCGAGCAGATCGCCATTATCGGATTCAACGACCTGGAATTCATGGCCTCCGCCGTCCCCACCCTCACTAGCGTTCGCACCAACCGCTACGAGATGGGCCGGATGGCCGCCACCATGCTGATCGATGCCATCGAGGGCCGCCGCCCGGAGCAACCGGTGCTCGACCTCGGCTTCAAGGTGATCGAACGTCAGAGTTCGCCAGCGCGGCGTTCGGACAGCAGGCCGGGCGCTTCCGGCGCAGGCGCCGCCAACAAAATGGTAGCGTTACCAAGCAGCCATGACTAGTATCGCATTTGTGAGGAAACCACCCGCCAGCGGGCCTGCGATTTATCGCGCGCGCCGTTGGGCATCGCACAAGCCGACACCCACAGGACCGACGCCCGTGCGTTTGCATTGCAGGAGAGAACAATGACAAAAAAGCCGACCAACGGGCATGCGCCCGCCAGCAACGGCAGCCGCCGCCACCTTCGCTCGCAGGAGTGGTTCAACAACCCGCACAACCCGGGCATGACCGCGCTCTATATGGAGCGCTACCTGAACTACGGCCTCACCCGCGCGGAACTTCAGTCCGGCAAGCCGATCATCGGCATTGCCCAGACCGGCAATGACCTCTCCCCCTGCAACCGCCACCATATCGAGCTTGCACACCGGGTCCGCGAGGGCATCCGCGAGGCCGGTGGCATTGCGATGGAATTCCCGACCCACCCGATCCAGGAGACCGGCAAGCGCCCGACCGCGGCACTTGACCGCAATCTCGCCTATCTCGGCCTGGTCGAGATCCTCTACGGCTATCCGCTGGACGGTGTGGTGCTGACCACGGGCTGCGACAAGACCACGCCGGCCTGCATGATGGCGGCGGCGACCGTGAACCTGCCCGCGATCGTGCTGTCGGGCGGCCCGATGCTGAACGGCTGGCACAATGGCGAGCGCACCGGCTCCGGCACTATCGTCTGGAAGTCGCGCGAGCGGCTCGCCGCCGGTGAGATCGACTACGAGGAGTTCATGGAGATCGTGGCCTCCTCCGCGCCCTCGGTCGGCCATTGCAACACCATGGGAACCGCCTCGACCATGAACGGGCTTGCCGAAGCGCTCGGCTTCTCGCTGCCGGGCTGCGCCGCGATCCCGGCGCCTTATCGCGAGCGTGGCCAGATCTCCTACGAGACCGGCAAGCGCATCGTCGAGATGGTCTGGGAGGATCTGAAACCCTCGGACATCCTGACCCGCAAGGCGTTCGAAAACTGCATCGTGATCAACTCGGCGATCGGCGGCTCGACCAACGCGCCGATCCACATCAACGCCCTGGCCCGCCATATCGGCGTGGAGCTGTCGATCGACGACTGGCAGAAAGTCGGGCACGACGTGCCGCTGCTGGTCAACATGCAGCCGGCCGGCTTCTATCTTGGCGAGGAATTCCACCGGGCCGGCGGCGTGCCGGCCGTGGTGCGCGAGCTGATGAAGCACAAGCGCATCCATGAAGACGCGGTCACGGTGAACGGCCGCGGCATCGGCGAGAATTGCGCCAATGCGCCGAAACCCGACAACGACGTGATCTGGGCTTACGACAAGCCGCTGGTCAAGGACGCCGGCTTCCTGGTGCTGCGCGGCAATTTGTTCGATTCCGCGATCATGAAGACCAGCGTGATCTCCAAGGAGTTTCGCGACCGCTACCTCAGCAACCCGAAGGACCTCAACGCCTTCGAGGGCCGCGCCGTCGTGTTCGAGGGGCCGGAGGATTATCACACGCGGATCGACGATCCCGCGCTCGAGATCGACGAGCGCTGCGTGCTGTTCATTCGCGGCACCGGCCCGATCGGCTATCCCGGCGGCGCCGAGGTCGTGAACATGCAGCCGCCGGCGGCACTCATCAAACGCGGCATCCACTCCCTGCCCTGCATCGGCGACGGCCGCCAGTCCGGCACCTCGGGCTCCCCCTCGATCCTCAACGCCTCGCCGGAAGCCGCCGCCAATGGCGGGCTTGCGATCCTCAGGACCGGCGACCATGTCCGCATCGACCTCAACAAGGGCAGCGCCAACATCCTGATTTCCGACGACGAGTTGAAGAAGCGCCACGCCGAGCTGATGGCCAATGGCGGCTTCAAGCATCCGCCGAACCAGACGCCGTGGCAGGAGCTCTACCGCAACACCGTCGGCCAGCAGTCGACCGGCGCCTGCATGGAACTCGCCACGCGCTACCAGAACGTCGCGGGTGCATTTGGCGTGGCGCGGGATAATCACTGACAGCCACACCGTCGTTATGAGCGAAGCGAAGCAATCCAGTCTGCCCCCGCGGAGAGACTCTGGATTGCTTCGTCGCATCAGTGCAAAATTGCTACGCAATTTTGTCACGAGCTGCTCGCAATGACGAGCCGACAGATACATTCAAGGTGAGGAGAACAAGAAAATGGCAGACCGCCTCAAGGGAAAGCGCGCTGTTGTCACCGCCGCAGCTGCAGGCATCGGGCGTGCGTGCGCCATCGCATTCGCGCGTGAGGGTGCAACCGTCATCGCCACCGACATCAATGAAAGCGGCATCGCGAGCCTGGCGAAGGAAGGCATCGCCGAGACCGCAAAGCTCGACGTTCGCAACACCGCCGACGTCAACGCATTTGCCAAGCGCATCGGCAAGATCGACATCCTGCTCAATGCAGCCGGCCTCGTGCACCATGGCACCATTCTGGACTGCTCGGAGGAAGACTGGGATTTCTCGTTCGACCTCAATGTCAAGTCCATGCACCGGACCATCAAGGCGTTCCTGCCGGCGATGCTGGCGGGCGGCGGCGGCAGCATCGTCAACATCTCGTCTTGCGCGGCGCTGAGACCGCCGGCCAACCGTTATGCCTACAGCGCGTCCAAGGCCGCGGTATCGCTGCTGACGCGCGCGGTCGCGCTCGACTTCATCACCCAGGGCATCCGCTGCAACAGCATCTGCCCCGGCACCGTCGAGACGCCGTCGATGCTCGACCGCGCCGCCGCCCAGGGTCCGCAGGGCAAGGAGATGTTCATCTCCCGCCAGAAAATGGGCCGGCTCGGCACCGCCGACGAAATCGCGTCGATGGCGGTCTATCTCGGCAGTGACGAAAGCGCATTCACGACCGGCGTCGACCTCGTCGTCGACGGCGGTTACATGCTCTGATCACTCCTCATCCCGAGGAGGCGCGACCAGCGTCGTCTCGAGGGACGGACCATGGGCTCCATGGTTCGAGACGCGCGCAAGTGCGCGCTCCTCACCATGAGGGATAGGGAAAGGGATTTCCGCATGAACAAGATCGATCTCAACGGCCGCGTCGCCATCGTCACCGGCGGCGCGCAGGGGTTTGGCCGCGCCATCGTTCAACGCTTCGTCGATTCCGGCGCCAAGGTCGCGATCTGGGATTTCGATGCGCCGCTGGCCGAGAAAGCCGCAAAAGGGATCGGCGGCGAGACCAAAGTCTTCAAGGTCGACATCACCGACACCGCGGGCGTCGAGCAGGCGCGCGATGCGACGCTTGCCGCCTTCGGCAAGATCGACATCCTCGTCAACAATGCCGGCATCGCCGGCGTCAACAAGCCGGTCTGGGAAACCGACCTGGAGGAATGGCGCAAGGTGCTGCGCATCAACCTCGACGGCCCCTTCATCTGCTGCAAGGCGATCGTGCCCGCGATGCTCAAGCAGAAATACGGGCGGATCGTCAACATCGCGTCCATTGCCGGCAAGGAAGGCAATCCGAACGCCTCGCACTATTCGGCCTCCAAGGCCGGCCTGATCGCGCTGACGAAATCGCTCGGCAAGGAGCTCGCCGCGCATGACATCCTGGTCAATGCGGTGACACCGGCGGCGGCCAAGACCGCGATCTTCGATCAGATGACGCAGCAGCATATCGATTTCATGCTGTCGAAGATTCCGAAAGGCCGCTTCGTGCTGGTGGAAGAGCTTGCCGCGATGGTGGCGTGGCTCGCATCCGAAGATTGTGCCTTCTCCACCGGCGCGGTGTTTGATATTTCCGGGGGACGGGCGACGTACTGAGACATTGGCCGCCCGAGGGGGCGGACCATGCGGTTTGGGCGTCGGGATTTTGTCAAGGTCGCAGCGGCCGCGGGCGCGCTGCCGTTGCTTCCGCACGATGTGCTTGCGCAACTCGCGCCCAACCCGCCGAGCATCCGCTCGCCCTCGCCGGCTGAACGCAGCGCCATGGCACGGCTCGCGCACAGCTTCATGGACAAGTACGGCGTGCCGGCGCTGTCCTTTGCGATCGGCTATGCCGGCACTGTTGTCCACGAGGACGCTTTCGGTCTTGCCGATATCGAGCGGAACGAGGCCGTGACGCCGCGGCACCTGTTCCGGATCGCCAGCGTCAGCAAGATGATCACCTCGGTCACGCTTTTCCGCCTAATCGAGGAGAACCGCCTCAAGCTGACGGACCGGGTGTTCGGTCCCGGCGGGCTGCTCGGCACCGACTATGGGCAGCCGCCCTACTCACCCGGTATCGACCAGATCACGCTCGAGCATCTCCTGACGCACGCCGCCGGCGGCTGGAGCAACGACAACCGCGATCCCATGTTTACGCATCCGCGGATGGATCATGCACAGCTGATCGCGTGGACGCTCGCCAACCGGCCGCTGGACCGCCCGCCAGGCCAGCACTACGCCTACTCCAATTTCGGCTATTGCGTGCTGGGGCGCGCCATCGAGAAGCTCACGGGCCAAGCCTATGCCGAGCACGTCCGCACTGAGGTGCTGGCGCGCTGCGGTGTCGCCGACATGACGATCGCGGGCAACACGCGCGACCAGCACCAGGCCGGCGAGGTCGCGCCTATTACGGCCAGGGCGAAGGTCCCTACGACGTGAATGTCAGGCGGATGGATTCCCATGGCGGCTGGATCGCGACGCCGTCAGATCTCGTCCGGTTTCTGATGCATATCGACGGCTACACGAGGCCAGCGAACATCCTGCGGCCGCGCACGATAGAGGTCATGACCACCGCGCCCGCGTACAGCCCCGACTATGCCAAGGGCTTCTGCGTCAACAAATTCGACAATTGGTGGCACAATGGCAGTCTGCCAGGCACCAGCACGATTGCCGTGCGGACCCATGGCGGCTTCTGCTGGGCCGCCTTCACCAACACCAGACGTGGGAATTCGAGCATGGATGGCGATCTAGACAATCTGAACTGGAGCATAGCGCGTCAGGTCGCCGAGTGGCGGGTCGCATGATCCGGGAAGGCGGATGCCTGTGCGGCGCGGTGCGGTTCAAGGCGGAGGGCGAACCGCTGAACGTCCGCATCTGCCATTGCCGCATGTGCCAGAAGGCGATGGGATCGCCCTACTTCGCTCGCGCTCAGTTCGACCAGCGCGCGCTCACGGTCGAGGGAGAGACCGCGCGATATGCATCCTCGGAAAACATCGACCGCGTGTTCTGCAAGCGCTGCGGCACGCGGCTGTTCGCCTGGCGGCGCAACGGCACGCTGGCGGGCGTCGCGCTCGCGACCTTCGACGATCGCAACGCCTTCGCGCCGACCGACCACATCTGGGTCTCGGAAAAGCTCGCCTGGCTGAAGCTCGACGACGGTCTGACGCAATATCCGACGACGATTCCTGCGTAGGCTTCGCCGGCGCCGCCGCTGGCTCGACGCCGAGGCCGCGAGCCTTGCCGATCATTTGCAGCGTGGCATTTCGGAACCTGCCGCCCTATGTTGACTTGAAGCGTCGCTGCACCGCCGGTTTCGCTGGGACGGCTGCAAGGCCGCATGCAAAAAAACCGGGACAGACGAGCCGTGAACATTTCCATTTATGACATTTCCGTCTGGGTGCTGCCGCTGGTGTTCGCCATCACCTTTCACGAGGCCGCCCACGGCTTCGTCGCGCATCGCCTCGGCGACGACACCGCGTCGCAGCTCGGCCGCGTTAGCTTCAATCCGCTCCGGCACATCGACCCGTTCGGAACCCTGATCCTGCCGGCGATGCTGTTGTTTGCGCATTCACCGTTCCTGTTCGGCTATGCCAAGCCGGTGCCGGTGAATTTCCGCAAGCTCAACAACCCCAGGCTCGACATGGTCTGGGTGGCACTGGCCGGGCCGGTCACCAACATCCTGTTGGCACTGGTGGCGGCGCTCGCCCTCCACGCGCTGCCTTGGGCGCCGGCCAACTCGGCGCAATGGATCTTTGACAACCTCAAGAATGCCCTGTTGATCAACGCCGTGCTCGCGGTTTTCAACATGATGCCGATCCCGCCGCTCGATGGCGGGCGGGTCGCGGTCGGGCTGTTGCCCCGACCGCTCGCCCTGCCACTGGCGCGGCTCGAGCCGTTCGGCATGCTGATCCTGATCGCCTTCCTGATCCTGCTACCCTTGGCGGGTTCCCAGTTCGGTCTAAATCTTGATGTTATTTCAGCAATACTACGAACGTTGACCGGTTATGTGATTCAGGCTGTTCTCATTCTGACCGGCAATGCGTAGTTGAAATGCGACACCCGCACACACGCCGAAGGGCCCGAGGCCGACTTGGTCAAAGCTGCCGATATGCTGATCGCGCGACGCGCCGATACCCGCGCCCGCGCCGATTTCGCCACCTGGAAGATGATGGCCAAACTCAACGGGTTGTCCGCGCTGCCGCCTGAGGCCCAGGAATTCCTCGCCAGCTACAAAACTCTCCTGGCGCAGATGGGCGAAGGCGAGGCCTCCGAGGCCACCACGGCTGCGATCTACAAGGCCTACTATACCGAGATGGGCGGCGCTGGAATCGCGCCGGACGTCCGAGCTCGCCCGCCCGAGCCGGCGGCGGACAATGTTACCGCTTTCCGCCGTCCGGCGCCGAAGCCGAAGAAGGCTGCCTCCTTCGTGGCGTCGACGTTTGGCGGGAGCCAGAAGCGTCCGCTGCCAGTGGCGCTGATCTTCGCCTGCCTGGTCGTGGTCTATGTCGGAATCCGGCTTTACTGGCGCTGACCAAGCTATCGCCGCATTGCGGCCTCAGCCCTTACTCGCTGCCTTTTCGTTCTTCCTGAAGATCACCGGTAAGACGAATGTCAGCCCGTCGTCTGCGACCAGCGGCGGCGGCGTCGGTACGGGATCGGAGCGCTTCACCATGCCGATGGCGGCCTCATCGAAGGCCGGATCGCCAGAGCCCTTTTCGATGGCGACAGCGACCACATGCCCAAGCCGGTCGAGTGTCAGCCGAACCGAGAGTTCAGCGGCCTTGAACAGGCCCTTGGGATAGCGCTTGTGCCGGTCGAGATGCGCGACCAAGTCCTTTTCCCAGCCCTGGCGAATGCGAACGGAGCGGTCGCTCTTCTTCTCGGCGTCCGAGGTCGGCATAGCCGTCGCTTCCGCGGCGGGCGAAGCCACCGAGGCGTTGGTGGGGACAACCGACTCCTTGGTTTCCTCCTCGACCGGCTTCTTGGTCTCGTTCATCGTTACGGCCCGGTCAGCCTGTTCGGCCTCCATCGGAACGTCCTTCGGAAGGCTGCTCTCCTTGAGTTCCGCCTTCTGTTCGGTCAGCTCAGGGGACGCCACAGATTCGTTGGAGTCCGGCCCCGGCGGCAATTCGCTGGGTTCACCGTTGGGCGACATTGCCTCGAGGCCGACCTCGATACCCTGCGGATCAGCGATGAAGTCCGGCTCGTCGCCACGCAGATTGGCGAGCGCCAGCGCCGCTCCGCCCAGATGAAGCGCGAGCGCGCCCACTGCGGCGGCGACCCATAGTTTCCGAGAGGGCTTCCGTTCGAGATCGGACATGGGCCTCAAGCCTTCGTCACGGCTTCGGTGCTTCCGGCGGCGCGCCCTGCGGCGGCGCAGCCCCCGGGACACCCTCCAGCGTCACCAGCTTGACCTTGGAATACCCCCCCTTGTTGAGGAACTCCAGCACCTCCATCAGTTCGCCATAGGGCACGGTGCGATCGGCGCGCAGGAAGATGTATTTGTCCTTGCTCATGTCCGCCGTGTTGTCGAGTGCACTGACAAGATCGACGCGCTTGACGAAGTTCTCCCCGATCGCCACGGAAAGATCCGGCTTGATGGTGACGTAGGTCGGCTTGTCCGGCTTCTTCTGCGGCGTCGATGTCGACGTCGGCAGATCGATCGGCAGGTCGACCGTCGACAGCGGGGCTGCGACCATGAAGATGATCAGCAGCACCAGCATGACGTCGATGAACGGCGTGACGTTGATTTCATGCGTTTCGGTGAAATCGTCGTCATCGACGTCATTGTCTGCGATCGAAGCGCCCATCGTTCACTCCGCCGCGCGCGAATGCACGCTGCCATGGCTGCGATCGAGGTCGCGCGAGAGTAGCCGCCCCGCTGCACCCGAGGCACGGCTGACGAGTTCGAGATAGCTCTTCGTCACGCGCGAAAAGTGATTGTAGATGATGACCGCGGGGATCGCGGCGACGAGGCCGATCGCGGTGGCGAGCAGCGCTTCGGCGATGCCGGGCGCGACCACGGCGAGGTTCGTGGTCTGCGACTTCGAGATGCCGATGAAGCTGTTCATGATGCCCCAGACCGTGCCGAACAGGCCGACGAAGGGCGACGTCGAGCCGATGGTCGCGAGCACGCCCATGCCGATGCGGATGCGCCGCCCCTCAGCGCGCACGATCTCGGCAAAGCTCGAGGCCGCACGCTCCTTGATGCCGGTGTCGCTGGAGATGCCCGCCGACATCCGCGCCTCGCGCAGCGCCAAGGCCAGGAACGACGGCAACACGCCCTCCTTGGAGCCGAGCGCCATCTGCGCTTCCGCGAGCGAGCGCGCGTCCGCAACCTTCTTCAGCGCCGAACGAAGCTTGGCGGAGGCAACCGACAGCTCGATCGACTTGGCGAGGAAGACGGTCCATGTCATCAGCGAGGCGAACGCAAGCCCGATCATCACCGCCTTCACGATGATGTCCGCTGACATGAACATCACCCACGGCGACAGTTCCTTCATGGCCGGCGCGGCCGACTTCAGCGGACGGCTGCCTGCATCGGCGGGCACCGCGTCCGGCGCCGAGGCCGCCGGAGCGGCTGTCGCCGACGGAACGGCAGGCGCAGCGGACTGCGCCGCAGGCGTCGAGGTCGCAGGCGCGGGGCTGACTGCCGATGGCTGGGCCATCGAAGGCTCGGTCGTCGCAGGCGCCGGCGCCGCCGGCCGGGCTTGTTGCTGGGCAGAAACAGGAGATGCGAGCCAGGCGGCCGCCAGCATCATGGCTGCGGCAAGGCTTGCTTGGAAAGATGTGCTCTTCATACTTCGGCCCAGTAGCGAATGAGGTTGTGATAGATGCCCGTCAATTTGACCGTTTCGGGATCGTCACGCCCGAGCCGTTTCACCAGCGCCTGAATGGCGGTGTCGAGGTCAAAGATCATGCTGCGGGCTTGATCGTCCCGTATCATGCTCTGAAGCCAGAAGAAAGACGCAACCCGCGTTCCCCGGGTCACCGGCGTCACGAGATGCAGGCTGGTCGAGGGATAGAGCACGCAGTCCCCGGCTTGCAACTTGACTTCGTGCGAACCGTAGCTGTCCTCGATCACAAGTTCGCCACCATCGTACTCTTCCGGCTCAGCGAGGAACAGCGTGACCGACAGGTCGGTGCGGATGCGGAGGCCGGTCAGGCGATCGCCGCGGATCGCATTGTCGACGTGAAGGCCGAAATGGTGGCCGCTGCTCGCCGCATAACGGTTGAACAGCGGCGGGAAGATCTGGAGCGGGATGGCCGCGGCAAGGAACCGCGGATTCGACGTCAGCGCCGAGATGATGCGGTTGCCGAGCTTGCGCGCGACCTCACTGTCCGGCGGCAATTGCTCGTTGCGCTTGACTATTGCCGACTGCGCGCCCGCGGTGGAACGGCCGTCCTCCCATGCGCTGGCGTCCATGATGCGGCGGAATTCCGCCACATCATCCTTGCCAAGAACGTTTTCTATGCATGTCAGCATGAAAGTCGTTGTTGCTCCATCAGTAGCGTGCCGAGAGCACCAGGTAGGCGGCGCGCCCTGGTGCTTCCAACACGAACGGTGCAGCGCTCTGGTACAGCGCATCGTAGTAGCGTTTGTCGAAGATGTTGTTCACGAACAGCTTGACCTGCCAATTCTTGTTGATCTTCGCCTCCGCGAACACGTCGAACCGCCAGTAGCTCGGGATCGACGTGCCTTGGTTGGCCGCAAGCAAGGTGCCGCCGTAGATTTTCGAGCGGTACACCGCCTGTCCGCCCAGTTCCCAGACATCGGTGAGTTGGTACTTCGTCAACATGCTGAACGACTGATGCGCGATGTTTGCGAGCGGCCGCCCGACATTGGTTGGGTAAAGCGTTCTGTTCGCCGATGGAGCGAGTGACTTCGTGACCTCCGACTCCATGAGAACGAGACCGCCGAACACGCTCCATTTGTCTGTGATCTTGCCGCCGACGCCAAGATCGATGCCACGGATGCGGTAGGAAGCGCCGGCCGTGATGCAGGAGATGTTGCCGGTCGTTCCGGCTGGATACGAACATCCAAGCGCAACGGCAGCGACTGCATTGCCGACGTTCTGCGACTCGCGGGCGTTTTCCTTTTCGGTCTGGAACAGCGCCGCCGTCAGCAGCAGATGGCGGTCGAACAGCTCCCATTTGGTGCCAACCTCGATGGCCTTGTTCTTCTCCGGCCCGAATATCTGGGTGTTGCCGCCGGCAAGGGTCGGGTTGAGGCCGCCATAGGCCGTGCTGGTGCCGTCGAACTCGGCGCCAACCGGATTCGCCGAGGTCGCATAGGCCACGTAGACGCTGCCGTTCGGCAACGGCTTCAAGGTGAGGCCGAGATTGAAGTTCGGGACCAGGAACTCCGCCGACTGCTGGCCGAGGGCGCCGCTTGCGGCATAGCCGGACGTCTTGATGCTGTAATCGTCATAGCGGAAGCCGCCATTGAGGATCACCAGGTCGCGATAGTTCGCACTATCCATGACGTAGCCGCTGACAGTGTCGATGCCGATCTTGGTCGGCAGGCCGGTGAGGCCTCCTGGTATCGGGAACGGAAGATTGGTGTATTGCGGATAGAACACGCTGACGTCGCTCTTCGATCCGCTGCCGCTGAAGGGGGTGCCGGTCGCCTGCTCGGAACTGAGACCGGTGTATCTGTCGATCGACGAGCGCTCGCGGTCGTACTCGACACCGCCGAGCAGGGTGTGCTTGAAGCCGGCGTCGTCGTTGAATTTGTAGATCGCCTCGGTTTGGTTGGCGAATACGTCGGTGACCTGGAAGCGGCTCTGCGGATTGGCGCTGAGGGTCGAGGCCGAGAGTGGATTTTTCAGCGACGGCGCTTCGGGAAGCGTGCCGATATAGTTCTGGGTCGAGCGCGAGTCCCGGATCTTGTTGCTGAGCATCAGGTCGGGCGTAATCTGGACCTCGGCATTGATGGTGCCAATGTCCTGGCCGGTCCGGAAGAAGTCGCGGTTGACGAAGCCGTAGAAATTGTTGCGGTTGACGCCGAAGTCCGGGAACGGGCCGCCGGCGGTCGACGACGTGCTCGGCCGATAGTAAGGCACGCCGAAATCGGGAATGCCGGTCAATTCGGTGTGGATATAGTTGCCGGTGACCTTGATCGCATCGGTCGGATTCCAGGTCGTGGCGACAAAAGCACCGTTGCGATTGTCGGTGACATAGCTGCGTCCCGCGACATCGGCGTCCTGGAACAGGCCGCCGGCGCGAACGGCGAGCGTCGGGTTGATCACCTGGTTGACGTCGAGCGTCACTCGCTTGGCGTGATCGGTGCCAAACGTGGTGTCCATGTTGTAGAAGCTCGTCTCCGTCGTCGCCTGCTTGGTGACGATGTTGATCGCACCGCCGGCGATACCGCGGCCGGAAAAGGTCGAGCCGGGACCGCGCAAAATCTCGACCTGCTCGGTGAAGAAATTCTCGCGGACGCTGACGCCGGAATCGCGCACACCGTCGATGAAGATGTCGTTGCGGGCATCGAAGCCGCGGATGAAGAAGCGGTCGCCGAAGGCGTTGCCGCCCTCGCCCGTGCCCAACGTCACACCGGCCGTGCTGAGAATGGCCTGCTTCAGCGTCGTGGCGTTCTTGTCCTCGAGCACTTCCTTGCTCAGAACGGTGATCGACTTCGGCGTGTCGACCAGCTTCTCCGGGAATTTGCCGCCGGCCTGCACGTGATCGACCTTGTAGGGCGCAGCGGGATCCGCATAGGGATTGCGGTCTGCTGCCGGTCCGTTGGTATTGACGATCGGGGCCTGCGCCGCCTGCTGCCGCTGCGCCGCGCGCCGCAGCGCATTGCGCGCACGAACCTGCTCGGCGGTCGGCTTCGAGGCGGCCGGACGCGGACGCTCGACGGGAGCGTCGACCGTCACCGGCGGCAGGTTCGATTGCTGCGCCTGGGCGCCGGTCGACACCGACGCCACTGCGATCAGGCTCGCAACCGCCGAGACCGTCTTGCCAGAACCACCCGACGATCTTTCATCCATCGAATCGAACGCTGCGACCAAACGCAACGACTTCGGTGCGACCACCTGCCCCATTACAACACGCCCCATCTTCTTGTTTGCTCGTTCACTTCGACGAACGATGGGGTGTTGGTATCGGCCGCAAAATAGCGGGTCAATGCGAGCAACCCGCGAGAAGGCTTGAATAAGTCCAGATCAAAACGATTCTAAACTGCAGTTTGAAATCGTTCTAAACCGTGACTTGGATTCGTTCTAAAATCGGCGCGAAAGATACCGCAACACTCGGCGACGCGCTCGCTGTCAATCGCTGCTTGGCGCCTTCATCAGCGAGAACAATTCGTCGACGGTGTGCTGCGCGACCACACGCACGCGATCGGAATTGTCCATGCCGGCGATGTTGATGCCACTGACGACGGCTTTGATCTCGTCGCGGAAGTCAGTCAGGAAGCGCAAGGGATCGCGCTGCTCGTTGGCAACGCGCGCGATCAGTCCCGTGATCAAGATCTGACACGCGATCAGCTTGCCGTTCAGTTCGTCCATCCTGCGCTCCCGTTGTGGCAGGCCGATATGAACGATGCCGGTTTTCCTTGGCAACCTAAACACCGTGCGGACGATTTAGAACCGTTCTCGCGAAAGTGCGCGAAGTGTCCCTTCGCTGGACCTCCTTTGGCTTTGCGGACGGCTCGACAGGTCAGCGCACACCGCCTCCGAGCATTTTCCAAGTTTTGCACGCGGATCGGTCGCGGCGGGAAAATGCAGCACTGCACACCGCTGCGGCACAAGGTTGCCTAAGCAGTGCAAAGCTTTCCAATTGTTTAGGATTCTCAACTGATAGTGCTGTTTACACTGGAACTTGGCGTGTATTATACAAGCCTTGGAACCCTTTGATTGCCCCACAATTCGTTGGTTTGGGCATTACAAGCCGACGCGAGCCGCTATGAAAAAAACACGGCCGATCCTCTGGATTCTGATCATCGCGGCGGGGGCCTCCGCGGGTTATTATGGTTGGCAGAAGTTTGGCTCGCCTGAAGCCGGAAAAACCCAGATTGCCCAGAAGGGGCCACCGCGCCCGGCCGCCGTCCCCGTCAGCGTTGCACCGGTCCAGAAGGTCGACTTCCCGGTCTACCTGACCGGCCTCGGCACTGTTCAGGGTTTTAACACCGTACAAGTCCGGAGCAGGGTCGACGGCCAGATCGACAAGATCGCCTTCACCGAAGGCCAGATCGTCAAGCAGGATGAGCTTCTGGTCTCGATCGATCCCCGCCCCTATCAAGCCGCGCTCGACCAGGCCAAGGCGAAAAAGGCGCAGGACGAGGCCAATCTGGCCAACGCCAATCTCGAGCTCCAGCGTGCCATGAAGCTCGGCGAATTCGCGACCGCGCAGCGTGTCGATACCCAGCGCTCGACCGTCGCCCAGCTCAATGCCCAGATCGCCGCCGACGAAGCCGCGATCTCCAATGCTCAGACCCAGCTCGACTACACGCAGGTCAAGGCGCCGATCACCGGCGTGGCCGGCCTGCGCCTGGTCGACGTCGGCAACATCGTCAACGCCTCGACGCAGACGGGTATTGTCACCATCTCGCAGGTCGAGCCGATCTCGGTGATCTTCACAGCGCCGGAGGATCAGCTTCCCTATATCACTGAGGGCCAGAAGGCCGGCGCGCTCAAGGTGATCGCATTCACCACCGACGGCAAGAAAACGCTGGCCGAAGGCAAGCTCGCGGTCATCAACAACCAGGTCGACACGACCAGCGGGACTATTCGCCTCAAGGCGGTGTTCGACAACAAGGACCACACTCTGTGGCCGGGTCAGTCGGTTTCGACACGCCTGCTGGTGCGGACTCTGAAGGACGCGACCGTGGTTCCGGATGATGCGGTCCAGCATTCGACCAACGGCCTATACGCCTATACCGTCAACCAGGACAACAAGGCCGAGGTCCACAAGATCAAGGTGAGCTACGCCATCGACGGTCGTTCGGTGGTCGACGAAGGGCTCACGCCGGGGCAGCAAGTGATTACTGGCGGTCAATTCAAGGTCCAGCCCGGAAGCCTCGTCTCGACGGCCGTGGCGAGCTCGGATCCGGCCCAGAACAAGGTTCGACAGGAATGAACGCGGGCGGGATTTCGGCACCTTTCATCCGTTATCCCATCGGCACCTCGCTGCTGATGGCCGGCATTCTCTTTGTCGGTCTCGTCGCCTATCCCCTGCTGCCGGTCGCGCCGCTGCCGCAGGTCGACTTCCCGACCATCCAGATCACCGCCAACCTGCCGGGCGGCAGCCCCGAGACGATGGCCTCGTCGGTGGCGCAGCCGCTGGAGCGCCAGTTCGCCCAAATCCCCGGCATCGCGCAGATGACCTCGACGAGCTATCTGGGCACCGCGTCGATCACCATCCAGTTCGACCTCAACCGCAGCATCGACGGCGCCGCCAATGACGTGCAGGGCGCCATCAACGCGGCCAGTGGCCAGTTGCCGAAGAACCTGCCCTCGCCGCCGACCTACCGCAAGGTCAACCCGGCGGATGCCCCGATCCTGCTGTTGTCGGCGACCTCGGAGACGCTGCCGCTGACCAGCGTCAGCGACGCGGTCGACGCTCAGCTCGCCCAGCAAATCAGCCAGCTCTCCGGCGTGGCCCAGGTCTTCATCGGCGGCCAGCAGAAGCCGTCCATCCGCATTCAGATCGACCCGGCCAAGCTCGTCGCCAAGGGCCTCTCGATGGAGGACGTGCGCAGCCAGATCGCAATCACCACGGTCGACAGCCCCAAGGGCAATATCGACGGCGAGAGACGCGCCTACACGATCTACGCCAACGACCAGCTCACGCAGTCCAAGGACTGGAACGACGTCATCATCGCCTATCGCAACGGCGGCCCGCTCAGGATCCGCGACATCGGCCAGGCGGTGAGCGGCCCCGAGGACGCCAAGCAGGCGGCCTGGGCCAACGGCAAGCGCGGCGTATTCCTGGTGGTGTTCAAGCAGCCGGGCGCCAACGTCATCGAGACCGTCGACAGGATCAAGGCGACGTTGCCGCGCCTGGTCGCGGCGATCCCGCCCGCGATCAAGATCGAGCTGATCAGCGACCGCACCACGACCATCCGCGCCGCAGTCGAAGACGTCCAGTTCACGCTGCTCCTGACCATCGGCCTCGTGGTCATGGTCATCTTCATCTTCCTGCGCAGCTTCTGGGCGACCGTCATCCCCGCCATCACGGTCCCGCTGGCGCTGCTGGGCGCCTGCGCGCTGATGTGGGTGTTCGGCTATTCGCTCGACAATCTGTCGCTGATGGCGCTCACCATCGCGGTCGGCTTCGTCGTCGACGACGCCATCGTGATGCTGGAGAACATCACGCGCTACATCGAGGAGGGCGAAAGTCCGATGGCCGCGGCCTTCAGGGGCTCGAAGGAAATCGGCTTCACCATCGTGTCGATCAGCGTCTCGCTGGTCGCGGTGCTGATTCCGCTGCTGCTGATGGGCGGCATCATCGGACGCCTGTTCCGCGAATTCGCCGTCGTGCTGGCGATGACGATCTTCGTCTCGATGTTCGTGTCGCTGACGCTGACGCCGATGATGGCGTCGCGTTTCCTGCGCTCTCATGGCGAGGTGAGGCACGGCCGGTTCTACCAGTGGAGCGAACGCTGCTTCGATGCGATGCTGCGCGGCTACGAAAACATCCTCGACCACGCGCTGAGCTGGCGCCGCACGACGCTCGCGATCTTCTTCGTCACGCTTGGGCTGTCGGTCTACCTGTTCGTCCTGATCCCGAAGGGCTTCTTCCCGCAGCAGGACGTCGGCCTGATTACCGCGACCGCCGAGGCGTCGCAGGACATTTCCTTCAAGGAGATGGTCAGACGCCAGGAGAAACTCGGCACAATCATTATGGCTGATCCCGACGTTGCCAGCGTCGCGATGGCGATCGGCGGCAGCGGCCGGGCCGGTAACAATGGCAATCTGTTCATTACCCTGAAGCCTCGCGACCAGCGCGCAGCTTCGGCCCAGGAGATCATTGCGCGGCTACGTCCAAAGTTCGACAAGGTTGAAGGCGCCCGTCTCTATATGCAGGCGGCCCAGGACGTCCGGCTCGGCGGTCGCCCGACGCGTACGCAATTTGAATTCACCTTGCAGGATGCCGATCTCGCCGAGCTGAACGAATGGGCGCCGAAAATCCTCGCCAAGATGCAGACCCTGCCGCAGCTGCGCGACGTCGCAACCGACCAGCAGACGCAGGGCACCACGGTCCAGCTCAAGATCAACCGCGATACCGCATCGCGCTATGGCATCCAGCCGCAGCTGATCGACGACACGTTGTACGACGCCTTCGGACAGCGCCAGGTCACGCAGTATTTCACCCAGCTCAACACCTACAAGGTGATCCTGGAGATCCTGCCGGAGATACAGGGTAGTCTCGAGAGCCTGAACAAGCTCTATCTGAAATCGCCGCTGACCGGCGAGCAGGTGCCGCTGTCGACGTTTGCGACCTGGACCACCGACCCGGTCCGCCCGCTCTCGATCAGCCACCAGGGCCAGTTCCCGGCGATCACGATCAGCTTCAACCTCGCCCAGGGCGTCGCGCTCGGCCAGGCCACCGAGGCCGTGCAGAAGGCGATGGCCGATCTCGGCGCGCCGCCGACGCTCAATTCAAGCTTCCAGGGCACCGCACAGGCGTTCCAGCAATCGCTCGGCACCGTGCCGCTCCTCATCCTCGCCGCGCTGGTCGTGGTCTATCTGATCCTCGGCATCCTCTATGAGAGCTACATCCATCCGATCACGATCCTATCGACCCTGCCCTCGGCCGGCGTCGGTGCGCTCGCGATCCTGATGGCTGCCGGCTTCGAGTTCAGCCTGATCGCGCTGATTGGCATCATTCTCTTGATCGGCATCGTCAAGAAGAACGGCATCATGATGGTCGACTTCGCCATCGCCGCGGAGCGCGACGAGCACAAGACGCCGGAAGAATCGATCCGCCAGGCCGCGCTGCTGCGCTTCCGTCCGATCATGATGACGACGATGGCCGCCCTGCTCGGCGGCGTGCCGTTGATGCTCGGCCATGGCACCGGCGCCGAGATCCGCCAGCCGCTCGGCTACGCCATGGTCGGCGGCCTGATCGTCAGCCAGGCGCTGACGCTGTTCACCACCCCGGTCGTCTATCTCTATCTCGACAAGCTCAACAACTGGTTCTCGGGCTGGGGCCGCTCGGGTGACGGCGAAGGCGACGAAACGGTCGAGCACGGCAGCGTTAAGGAAGCTGCCGAGTAGCAGCTTGCACGGTGCGTCATGCGACGGTACAGCGAGGCCCTCGATTCATGCCAGCGCGGTACGTCATGTCCATGCAATCCAGACTTGTCGCCCTCGCCGCCACCGTCCTGTTGTCAACGGGCGCAGCATACGCCCAGCAGGGCGCCAAGAAGAACGCGGCTCCACCGGCCCCGGCCGCTCAGCCCGCGCCGGCTCCGACGCAGGCGCAGGGCGATGGCACGCCGACGCAACAGCCCGGCTGGATCGCACGCTGCACCAGCGTGAGCCGCGACGCGCCGCTCGAATGCGCGATCGAACAGAACGCGGTGCTGACCAAGACCGGCCAGACCATCGTCCTGATCAACATCCGCATCCCGACCGACACCCGCACGCCGGTGGCGCTGCTGCAATTGCCGCTCGGCCTCAATCTGCCGGTTGGCGCAAAGCTCCAGGTCGACGAAGGCAAGGCGGTCGATCTCCAGATCCAGACTTGTGAAAATCGCGGCTGCTATGCCTCGACGCCGATCGCGCCTGATCTGCTCGCCAGCCTGAGATCGGGCAAGCAGTTGAAGGTCTCCTTCCAGAACATGGCCAAGGAGACGATCGCGATCCCGATGCCGCTGAACGACTTCGCGGCGGCCTACGACAAGATCAAGTAACGGCTCCCCGACGGTTTACTGCCGTGCCATCTGCGCGTTGAGACGCGGCTCGCTGGCGGCGCGCCCCGCGCTCAGCCGGTCACGTTGCGCGCCTGAAGCAGCGTGGTGAAGCCGCCATAGATCATGCGCTTGCCGTCGAACGGCATCCCATCCAACTTCAACCGCGGGTCGGCCATCACCTTCTTGTTGACGGCATCGCGGGTCTCGCGGTCGCGGTAGACGATCCAGGAGAACACCACGATCTCATCCTCTTTCGCCATCACAGCGCGCGGAAACGAGGTGAGCTCGCCATAGGGAACGTCGTCGCCGATGCATTCGACATAATCGAGCGCGCCATGTTCCATCCAGACCGCGCAGGCGGTTTTCGCCAGCGCCGTGTAAGCCTCGATCTTGTCCTTGGGCACGGCCAGCACGAAACCATCGACATAGGGCATCACGGATCTCCTTGGGTGACGTTGAACTCCAAGGACGATGCGGCTCATGGCGATCCGACCCGCAAAGGGACTTTTCAGATGAGGCAAACGGTCGCGAGCGGCCTCGACCGCGGCGGAAGCACCAGCCTTCTGGCCGGCTCGCTGCCCTCATGCAGCCCGCAGAGCACCCTTTCACTGCGGCGCTTGCCAGCCCGGAAGCGAGCGGGTAGAAACCTGCCACGCCTGAGCCGTGATTTGCGCAAACCGCGCCTCCGGCAACAGACCGGACAAATCAATAAGAAATTGAATTTGTTCGGCTATTCCGTTGGGGAATGGTGTAACGGTAGCACAACAGACTCTGACTCTGTTTGTCTAGGTTCGAATCCTAGTTCCCCAGCCATTCTCTAAATGTTTGATATCATTGTGCTATTTGACCGGAGACGGCTTGCTTTTCGGCCGCGTTCGTGTCGCGCCTGTTGCGCAAAAATTATGTGCAAATTCAACCGCTCAAGTCCAATGAAGGCGGCTCGGCGCAACAAGGGACGCAACACGGCCTGTGAATAGATCGGATAGCCCGGCGAAACGAGCTCTGCGTGCGTGACGGCCGTGCCACTATCGGTCGTTGATTCGCTAAATTGGAGATCGAGAATGGTTACCCCCGTTGCCTTCATCTCGTATTGTTGGACGTCACCAGATCACGAGCAATCCCGAGACGCTTCTGTACACTACGTTTCGTTTCAGGCCGCCATTTGAGATCTTTGCCCGGTCCGATTCTAAAGCATACTTCGCAAATTTGGCTCCCATTCTCGGTGTTGATAGTCGAGAGCAGTTCATTGATCTGGCCAATTCCTTTTCCGTGAACGGTGAACGAGGACGGTGGCTACCCCGCTGGAACTATCACACGTTGGCCATCGCTGCGTTAGCAAACAGCGAAAAATTGCAAACTCGGCCGTAGGAACGTCAAATCTGCAACTCCTGACGGCTAAACGTCGGCCTGTTCGTCGCAATGAACAGCGCGATGCAAATCGCCAAGATCAAGTCGTCATGCGCACCCGATCGCGCATTGTAGGTGACACGTCCGCTTTCCGAGACCTTGCGCCCGAAGTCCCGCAATTCCTCTTTGAGCGCCGGCGATTCCGTCAGCTCGGCGGCAATCTTTAGCTCTCCCGAATGCATCCGCGACTCGAGCCCCGAGACGAGAAATCCCTTCGGCACATGGTGCGTGTCGCCACCGTTCATCGTCACTTCGTTGCCGGCCGTGATCAGAACCTTCTGCGGCCGCAAGCCCGCCCTCTCGAATTGATCGGCGACGGGCCGGCCGCAGCCCGTGAAATCCAAAGCGAACGTTGCGCCAACCAGGGGTTCGCGTCCCAGCAGGTTCGCAACATGCTCGATTTGCTGCGGGTACGGCATGCCGAGCGGCAAACGCTCCAAGTGTCGAACTAGGAAGCGTTCAATCTTCGTCTGGCGCAGCACGCGGTTCCTTTCGTCGCGCACGTGCTCGCCGGGGATGACCTTGTAATTGAGTGCGCAGATGGCGCTTGGGTCGATGGACTGGCCAACGTCGAGACCAACAATCCATTCGTCGCGCGCTCGAACGTCGGTGCGTCGCCAGCCGGACGGGTCAACCATCGTCATCATTTCCATAGCGGTCTCACTTCCGGGTCAAACATCATTTCCACGAGGCTCGAGTTGAACGCCGCGATGTCCGAGTCGAGAAACTCGCAGAGATATTCCTCACGGAATTTCGTCTCACCGAGATTTTTCCTCTCACGAGCCAGAAACTCGGGCGTGATGCGGTCGCACGACCCCAACTCGACGTGGATGCGGTGCCAGTCGGGGTCGCTGCTGGCCCACGTCTCGTAAAAAACGCCGCGCTTGCCTTTCGGCGTGGACAAATAGACGAGCTGGCCGCGGGTGTTTGTTGCGAGCATGGGCCGGACAGCGGTGATCAGCGCGTCCGAGCACCGGGACGTCTCGTCGATGATCGCGAGGCGCACATTGGCCAGGCCGCGGAGCGTGTCGCCATCATTGTCACCGGGCAACGCCAAGATGCGGCTCTTGTTCTCGAGTTCGATCCGGCGCGCGGCGTCGCCGATCAGCGCCGGGGCATTCTCGATGCGACCATAGGCGGTGCGCGCCCGTCGTACGAATTCATCGGACAGACGTTGCGCCGGCGAGACGATCAGAACCAGGCTGTCGGGCTCTGCAGTGGCCACCGAAAGCGCCTTCATCAGGCGGCTTCGGTTTTCCCGTGCTGTCGGGGAATGAGCATCGCAATCTGTGGCTCGTCAGATCGGACGAAATTGGCCTGCCATGGGTCGAGATCAATATCCGCGTCCTGTGCGAGTAGCGCGGGATCCAAGGCGCGGGCGAAGTCCGTAGCCATTAGCATGGCGGCGCCGGCACGGGACATGGCGCGGGTGCCACCGGCTTGGCATCGATGACCAGGGGCGGCTTGCCGGCGCGCCGCGTGATGTCGTGGGCAGCGTCGCTTTCCAGGCGATGCAGGGCGGCACCGACGGCCCGCGCTGCCTCAGGGAACGGCCGTAGGGCGTTGACGATCGCCTGGCGCACCGCCAGGTCGTCTGCGCTGATCAGGAGCGACGTCGACCGCACGTCATGGCGATTGACGATCATTCCGAGCAGCTTGCCGACCAAGGCCAGGTTCGCCGTAATGGCCCCCTCCGCACTGATGGCCGCTTTGATGTCGGCGAAGTCTATTGCGGTGGCCACATGCTGTTGCAGGCGTGCGCGCTGATGCACTAGCTGCGACAGCAAGCCTTCCTGCTCGCTCGCCTGCAGCGCCTCGAGATCGATCTCGGTGGGCTTCTGCGCCGTCAGGATCGCCGCGCGCATGGCGGGGCTTACGTGGTTGGCAGCGTGGCGGCCGACCGCAATCAGCGCTCACATTGAAGCGTCGGGCGAGGGCGTTGTGTGCGATGCCATGCGCAAGCCCAATCTCGATCTGGTGTCGAGACTTGTGTTTGCAAATTGAACACGTTGGGCCGGTCTTGCCCATGGGCAAACTCACTTGCGATTTGGCACCGCGAATTGCGCCGTCAGCCCGCATCGCCGGCCAAAGGCGCAACATGGGCGCAACAAGCATGAAAGAATGTAGGTATCTCAGCAATTTATAATGCGAATAGAAGCTTAAATATCCGTTGGTCGCGCTTGGACGGGGCGAAACGACCGCGACAAACTCGGAAAGACGGCGCGGTTCCCTTCGCCAATCGAGATTTTCGACGAGTTCCTTGCAGCGCGTCCGCCACGCTGTCGGCTTGACGACGATTTCCGTCCGGTATCGCTCGACGTGCTCCCTGAGCAGCGAAAAGGCGTGCTCACAAGCCTGGTTGATTTCGTTGCTGTTCATGCGGCAGTTTCGAACATCAAGAAGAAGATGCGCGGCTTGAATGCCCATCGGCCGGCGACCTTTTGCGCGCCGGCAAGTTGCCCTCGTTCGAGCATTGCGAACGTCGCCTTTTCACCTTTGCCGATCACCTGAGCGATCGCGCGGGCGCCCCAAACGACTTCTGGCTGATTGCTGTGCATCTGCGAGACTCCGATTGAGTGCTCGCTTTGCATGGATGGCAGGGCGAGCACAGATGTGTGCTGAACGCTCCCGCGCATCCCCGCGCTTCGACTTTCACAGACCCGCTAAGGCGTCCCGCCTCCTAGTGCCGTCCCGGCAAACGGTTTCCGCTATTCGTCTGGAAACGGCGCCATTCTACAGGGCTCTAAGTAAAAATTGACTTAACGCGCAACCACGCCGCGCGCGTCTGCTCGGCGTCAACGCCACCCTGTGTCCAGCCGAAAAGCGCTGTTCACTCCGCGCATATGGCCGGCAGCCATTGGCCGGGATAGCTCGCCAGAAGGCGAATCTGATTTGCCGGAATGCCAAGCCCGAGAAGAGACGTCATTAATTGGACGCGGCTTCCGCCGCCCGCAAACCTCTCGACCGCCGTCTTATACTTGTCGAGGTCGCCGACAGTGCGCAGCGCAATGAAATCAGGATATCTGGCACGGGATCGTGTCGAGCATGGTGATGCAAGCCCCTGTTGAATCCCAGAGGGGAGGAAACCATATCGCGGGTCGAAGGTCAAACTAATTTCGGATTTATGGAAATTGCCAAAGGGCCAGGCGTCGGCGAAGCAGCATTTTCCACACCCACGATTGGCAGTAGTTCGGTCGCGCCTAGCATTACAGTTGCTTTGTTTGCGGGCTTCTGAATCCATGGGCAACCATGATTCGAATGTCGTGGGCGCGGGCCGCGTCGGTTGAGGAGACGCTTGCGTTGTGGGCGGCGTCGCTTCGAGAGATCAAGAAACGGATACGTCCGTTGTTCACGCAAGAGCGTGTGGCGACGAATGCAGGCTTGTTCCTGGAAGGTCTGCTCGGAGATGAGCAGCGCAAGACCGGCTGGACGCGCGCGGAGGCGGCTGGCGATCCCGGCCCATGGCGGCAGCAGGCGATCCTGGGTCGCGGGGATTGGGACGCTGATGCCCTGCGCGATATCGTCCGCGA
>NZ_JADPKQ010000514.1:0-502 GCF_023074015.1 Bradyrhizobium sp. 142 | reverse complement strand
AGGCGAGATCGCCATCGGCGATATGGCGACGGATCAGCAGACCGCGCGTCCATAAACCATCATTTGCGCTGTTGAACTGCTCGGCCTCGAGGTCGGCCAGTTCGAGATAACACCAGTCATGCAGCCTCGGTCCTTTGGTTCCGGCTCCCGCCGACAAGCGCTTCCAGTCGGACGGGCGCCGCGTCCGGGCGATGTCTTCGGCCTTGCCGGCGACCGGCTGTCGCTTGCCCCAGGATCGGAAGACATGAGAGCTGCTGACCCCGAGCACATAGCCTTTGCGTGCCCGCCGTAGCTGCTGTTCGATATCGCCAACACCGTAGACGGTGTCACCGGCAACCCACTTGAATGGTACAGACGCGGCTATCGCACGTGCGATCATTCTCGTCGCAAGCTTTGGTTTGGTCGCAAAGCCGACATCGGCAGGCACGTATGCGGCTTCCAGACGATCTGGATCGTCGGTCCATTCCTTCGGAAGATACAACGCGCGATCGATGAACGCATG
>NZ_JADPKQ010000114.1:0-502 GCF_023074015.1 Bradyrhizobium sp. 142 | reverse complement strand
TTTGCTATATGGGCCACGCCACCATGGAGAACCGGCATGGGCTGGCGGTGGCCGGCAGGGTCACGCATGCCAATGGCACCGCCGAACGCCGGGCTTCGGAGACCATGCTGAAGGCGAGACGCAAAGCCGCAGGCCGCCGCATCACGGCCGGTGAGGACAAGGCGTACGATACCGCCGATCATGTCGCCAATCTTCGCGCCATCGGTGTGACGCCGCATGTGACGCAGAACCAGGCCGTCACCAAAACCGGCAAGACCCGCAACAGCGCCATCGACGAACGAACCACGCGGCATCCGGGCTATGGCATGTCGCAATCGCGCCGGGCGATGGTCGAGTGCATTTTCGGATGGGGCAAGCAGCATGGCACCATGCGCAAGACCAAACATCGTGGCATCGCTCGCGTCGCCGCCGACTTCCTGCTCAATTTGATCGCCTATAACCTGATCCGCATTCCCAAACTGCTTGCCGCTTAGCCTCCCTGCCCCAGGGGGCACCCAACACC
>NZ_JADPKQ010000318.1:0-19183 GCF_023074015.1 Bradyrhizobium sp. 142 | reverse complement strand
ATGCGGTGCCGACCAACAGTCGGGCGCTCAGCGCCTTCCGCTTCTTCGTCATCGAACTCTGGAGACGCACGCTCCGGCGCCGCAGCCAGACCGATGGCATGAGGTGGGAGACGATCACTCGCCTCGCCTGTGACTGCCTCCCCAGGCCCAACATCCGTCATCCTTGGCCGCGAGCACGCTTCGCCGTCACTCACCCGAGGTGGGAGCCGTATGCGGGAAAGCCGCACGTACGGATCTGTGCGGGGGGCGCTCAGCAATGAGCGTCCCTACCGCGACCGCTTCGCTCGCAACGACGAAGAAAATGGACAGCTCGTCCGGAGCGACCGGGAAGCCGTTGCTCGATGTATGGCCACGAATTCCGCGGCTTGGAATTGCGGTAGCGGCGTCCGCCACGGCGACATAACGCAATACTTGACAGTGGAAAGATTGCCTTGTTGGTATGATGCCAACTTCGTTTGACCGGCCAACAAAGGATCCTTTCGCAATGTCCATGCCTGCCTTGTTCCAGGGGCGCCTGTCGATCCCGGTGATCGGTTCGCCGCTCTTCATCATCTCGGTGCCCGATCTCGTGATCGCGCAGTGCAAGGCGGGTGTGGTCGGATCGTTTCCGTCGCTGAACGCGCGGCCGCCGGAGCTGCTCGACGAGTGGCTGGCACGGATCACCGAAGAGCTCGCGGCCTATGACCGCGCGCATCCGGACAAGCCATCGGCGCCGTTCGCGGTCAACCAGATCGTACACAAGTCGAACAACCGGCTCGATCACGACATGCAGCTCTGCGCCAAGTACAAGGTGCCGATGATCATCTCCTCGCTCGGCGCGCGCGAGGAGCTCAATCAGGCCGTGCACGGCTGGGGCGGCATCGTCTTCCATGACGTGATCAACCAGAAGTTCGCGCACAAGGCGATCGAGAAGGGCGCTGACGGCTTGATCCTGGTCGCGGCCGGCGCCGGCGGCCATGCCGGCACGATCTCGCCGCTGGCCTTCGTCGCCGAAACGCGAAAATGGTTTGATGGCCCGATCGCGCTGTCGGGCGCGATCGGCAACGGCAAGGCGATCCGCGCCGCGCGCGTTCTCGGCGCGGACTTCGCCTATATCGGCTCGGCCTTCATCGCCACCAAGGAAGCCAAGGCGGTCGAGCGCTACAAGGAGATGATCGCGGGCTCGACGGCCGACGATATCGTTTATTCCAATCTCTTCACCGGCGTGCACGGCAACTATCTGAAGCCGTCGATCCAGGCCGCCGGCATGGATCCGGAAAACCTGCCGACCTCCGATCCCTCCAAGATGAATTTCGGCACCGACGCCTCCGGCGAACGCGCCAAGCCAAAGGCCTGGAAGGAGATCTGGGGCTCAGGCCAGGGCATTGGCAGCGTCGACGGCATCCTGCCCGCTGCCGAACTGATCGCGCGCTTCAAGAAAGAATACGACGAAGCGATCGATCCGCCGCTGTAATGAATGGCGGGGCGTATCTCACATTCGCGGGACGACACCTTTTTCTGAACTCCGAGTATTCGTGACGGAAAGACGATGACCGCGATCTACCGCGTCGACGGCAACAGCGTCGTCACCAGCCCGGATGCCGCAGGTCCCTGGGACCAGCGCATGCAGCACGGCTCGGCGCCCGCATCTCTGGTGACGTGGGCGGCCGAGCGCATCCCGACAGCGGTCGTCATGGATATCGCGCGCGTCACCATCGATTTGATGCGGCCGGTGCCGGTCGCGCCGCTCACGATTGCGACGGAGGTGTTGCGCGAGGGCCGCAAGATCCAGCTCTGCGAAGTCAGGCTGCTGGCCGACGGCGTCCAGGTCGTCGGTGCGACCGTGCTCAAGATCAAGCGCCAGGCGCTGACGCTGCCCGACGACGTCAAGGCGTTGCCGGTCGAACTGCCCTCACCCGAGGATTCGCGCGTCGAGGACGGCCACGCGGCCACCAGCCCGTTCGTGCGATCGGTCTCGATGCGTGCCGCGCGCGGCCGCTTCGGCCAGGCCGGCGCCGGTGCGATCTGGTTTCGCGTCGACCAGCCCCTGATCGAAGGCGAAGCGGTCTCGCAGGCAATGCGCACTGTTGTCGCCGCCGATTTCTCCAACGGCACCGCCTCGACGCTCGACTTCCGCGCCTGGACCTACATCAATGCCGATCTCACCGTGAGCTTTTCGCGCCAGCCGGTCGGCGAGTGGATTTTGCTCGACGGCGAATCCTGGATCGGCCCCGACGGCGCGGGCCTTGCGATGTCGCGGCTCGCCGACCGGCAGGGCTATTTCGGCCGCGCCGTGCAGAGCCTGGTGATCGAGAAGCGGTGAGCGTGACGGCAAGCGCCGCGTTGCTCCTAGAGCCGATTGAACGGCAGGCTTCCGCCGCCGCGGAAGGGATGCTCAGCATCCTGCCAGTTCACACGCCGTAGAAGATCTTGATCTCCCACAGCACCACGATGATAGCCGTGATCAACGTGACCGCGGCGACTGCACTTTCCAGGGAAGCGACTCTCATTTCACTCTCCGCTTCCCAGCCCCGTCAGCGGTCTAGTTGATTCCCAGATTCGCCGGCAATCGGGCCGCCGGCGCGGGCGCGCACTCCATCGCGCGTTGTGGTGCCTGGGCCACAACGACACCGTAAAATCCCGGGGCATTTAGCCCACCATCCGGTCCCGGTCACTCCAAAAGCTCGCGCGCAGCACCTTCTTGTCGACCTTGCCGACGCCGGTCATCGGCAGCTGCTTGACAAACTGGATCTGCTTGGGCGCATGCGCCGAGCCCTTTTGCGTCCTCACCAGATTGATCAGCTCGTCCGGATCGGGCTTTGCGCCCTCGCGCGGCACGATGATTGCGGTGACGGCCTCGCCCCATTTCTCGTCGGGAATGCCGACGACCGCGACCATCGCCACATCCGCGTGCTGCGACAGCACGTCCTCGACCTCGCGCGGAAAAATGTTGAAGCCGCCGGTGACGATCATGTCCTTCTTGCGGTCGAGGATGAAGATGTAGCCGCGCTCATCCTGGCGCGCGATATCGCCGGTGTGGACCCAGCCGTTCTTAAGCGTCTCGGCGGTGATGTCGGGCCGCTTCCAATATTCCGCCATCACATGTGGGGCGCGCACGCAGATCTCGCCGGCCCCGCCCGTCTTCACCTCCTGGTCGTCGTCGTCGAGGATTTTGACCTCGCAGGCCGCGATCGGGAAGCCGCAAGACAAAAATAGCTCCGGCGTTCTGGGATCGTGATCTTTTTTGCGCAACACCGAGACCGGATAGCATTCGGTCTGGCCGTAGAGCTGCGAGAACACCGGGCCGATGCGCTGGATGCCTTCGACCAGCCGGCTCGGCGACATCGCCGAGGCGCCGTAGAGCACGAGATCGAGCGAGGAGAGATCGGTCTTGCTCAGCGCGGGATGATCGAGCAGCACGTAGATCATGGTCGGCACAAACAGTGTGAAATTGATACGCTCGCGCGCGATTGTCGCCAACACCGCCTCGGGGTCGAAACCTTTCAGCATGTGCACGGTGCCGCCGCGCATCAGCGTCGGCAGCACTTTCGTGCCGGCGACGTGGCTGATCGGGGCGACGGTGAGATAGCGCGCAGCGTCGGGGATTTCGAAGTCGGCGAGGATAGCGCAGGCAGCTGCGGCGTTTTCGCGATGGTAGCGCAGCGCGCCTTTGGACTTGCCGGTCGTGCCGCCGGTGTAGTTCAGCGTGGAGAGATCGTCGAGACTTGCGAGGCACCGCGCGCTGGCATGGCCTGCGCTCTCGATCGCCTGCAAGAGATCGACGCCATAATCGGCTGGCCCCATGGTGAAGACAGCCTTGAGCCGGGTCGCTTGCGCAGCGAGTTCGCCGCCGCGATCGCGGAAGGCGGCCGCGTCGATCACCAGCACTTCGGACTCGGAATCCTCGAGCTGAAACAGCTGGTCGGCCTGCGATCCCAGCGGATGCAGCCAGGTGATGCAGCATCGCGACAATTGCGCCGCGACACCGGCGCACCATGTGTCGGCGCGGTTCGCGGTGAGAAAGGCGACGCGCGCGCCGGGCTGCAAGCCGAGCCGTATGAACACGCCCTGGATGCATCCGATCAAATCGATGGTGCCCTGATAGCTCAGCGATCCGCCGGGCCACGCGAAAGCGGTGCGGCCTGAATAGCGCGCCAGCGCCCGTAGCGTCTGCGCACAAGTCGGGGACGATGCATGGAGCGGATCGGACATATGTTTCCTCGTTGCTTTCTCATCGGCGTTACGCGTGCCAATGTTTGTGCGCAACGCTAGCACAGAGAGGGAGACTTGGGTGACGTCAGATCGACTGCAACATGTCCGCGATCGTCTGACCCTGCCGCTGATCGCGGCGCCGATGTTCTTGGTGTCAGGCGTCGAACTGATGGTCGCGGCCTGCCGCAATGGCGTGATCGGCAGCTTTCCCACGGTGAATTGCCGCAGCACGGAACAACTCGATGAATGGTTTGCCGAGATCGCAACGCGGTTGCGGCAGCACGAAGATCAGACCGGCCGCAAGGCCGCACCGCTCTGTCCGAACCTGATCGTGCATCGCTCCAACGCGCGGCTGGAGCAGGATCTCGCCGTGCTGCTGCGGCACGAGCCCGAAATCGTCATCACTTCGGTCGGATCGCCCGCACCGGTGTTGAAGCCGCTGCATGAGGCCGGCGCGCTGGTGCTGGCGGATGTCGCCTCCATCCATCACGCCGAGCGCGCGGCGGCAGCAGGCGCCGACGGACTGGTGCTGCTTACCGCGGGCGCCGGCGGACAGACCGGCTGGCTCAATCCGCTCGCCTTCGTCCGCGCGGTACGCGCGTTCTACGACGGCATCATCGTGCTTGCCGGCGGCATCAGCGACGGTCACGCGCTACGGGCCGCCGAAGTGCTCGGCTGCGATCTCGGCTACATGGGCACGAAATTCATCGCGACGCGCGAGAGCATGGCGGATGATCGCCACAAGCAGATGCTGGTCGAGAGCAGCGCCGACGACATCCTGCTCACCACCGCTTTCACGGGCTTGCAGACCAGCATGCTGAAGCCGTCGATCGTCGCGGCCGGGCTCGACCCCGACGACCTCCCGGCGCGCGGTGCCATCGACATCGGCAAGGACATCGACGTCGCCGCGCGCGAGAACCGGCCAAAGCGCTGGCGCGATATCTGGAGCGGCGGGCATTCGATATCGGGCGTGACCGACGTGATGGCGGTCGATGATCTCGTTGCGCGAACGGCCGCCGAGTACCGCGAGGCGGGTGGGCGGTAGCGCTCTGCGCCGCCCAGTACAGTTAATCCCGCATAGCTCCGCCACGCTCCACTTAACGGCAGATTAACCATCGCCCGCCAACAATCCCCTCAAGGCGCCAATCAGGACCGAGAGGGACAGGCGATGGACTTCGATCTTCTCAACTCCAAGACACAGGCCTCGCTGGACGAAATCCGTGTCCGCGTGGCGCATGCGCTGGCCCGCCATCCGCTGTGCCGTACCGTGCGCTTCGACATCGTCAGCGTGCCCCGCACCCGCCGGGGCGGCAACTGGACGGTGACGCTGCAATCGGTCGAGCCGCGCGCGGTCTGGGAGGCATCCGAGATCGTCGCGGACATCCAGGACGCCTACGATCTGGCGCTAGCTGCCTGATTCCATTGTGTTTTTCGGACGATGTGGCGGCAGTCCGCGCGAATGCCGCCGCAATTGCACGCTTAAGCCTTAATTATCGCCCAGTTTCCGGGCAGTGATCACGTGGACTTGAAGTTGGACGCGGAGAGACGTTTGTCGAAAGCCATCACCATCGTCGTGCTCACCTGCTTCCTCGTCCTCGGCGCCGCCGCCACCGCCATTCTCGGCCGGGACAGCGTGCCCAGCGTCAGCGCTGAGATGATCACGCAGGCCCCGGCGCCGAAGCCGCTCGCGGCCAATCGTGCCGCCAAGGCCGACCGGCTGGTTCCGACGCTGGCGCTCGCCTCGGCCGCGATCGAGCCGGTGCAGGTGTCGGCCGACAAGCTCTCGCAAACGCCCGTGCTGACCGAGCCGCTGCGCCAGGCCTTTGCCGCCGCCACGCCGTCCGATTTCCCGATGCCCAAGGCGAGCGTGAACGAGGCCCCGGCCGCTGCAGAGGCTCCGGCCGAAGAAGCCCCGGTCAAGCCGAAAGTCGTCGTAAAGCCGCAGCCGCAGAAATCCTATTCGCTGCTCTCCGACGTTCAGATCGCGGGCATCAGGGATCGCCTGAAGCTGTCGTCGTCGCAGGAATATTACTGGCCCTCGGTCGAGAGTGCGCTGCGCAACGTTGTCCGCAAGATCTCGGCAAACAAGCTCTCCAATCCGAACGCGCAGGGCGTGCCAATCGATCCGAATTGCGACGAGGTCCAGCAGTTGAAGTCGGCTGCGATGCCGCTGTTGTTCCAGTTGCGTGACGATCAGAAGGAAGAAGTGCGCAAGCTCGCCCGCATCATCGGGCTGGAAAAGGTCGCGCAGCAGATCTGACGCGCTGGTTCCGTCAGGAACCTCCTCATATCAGGAACATCCGGTAATTCTCAGGCGTTGCCCGCTCCGAACACGGAGTGGATCAATGCGCGCTTTGACAGCCTATTTCGTCGGTGCCGGATCGATTGTCGCGGCCATCGCCATTGGTCTCGGCGGCGGCATCGTTGCCGGCAATATCATGCATCCGGTCGCGCCCAAGCAGGGCCCGGACGCCGGCAAGATGGAGCGGCGCGCCGAACCCGCGACCGCTGTGACGACGACGTCGAGCGCGCCGTCCGAGCGCGTCCAGTATCTCACCGGCTCGCAAACATTCGGCGCGATGATCGCGGCGCCCGCGCAGGCGCAGGACGAAGCGAAGCTCGAAGCCAAGCCTGAGGCGAAGTCTCAGGCCAAGTCTGAGGCCCCACCTACTCAGACAAGCGTTGAACCGCCGGCGGCGCCGGCTCCCCAAGCAGCCGCGGTCGAGCCGCGGAAGGAGCCGTCAAAACCCGCACCGCCTGCGCAAGCCGCCGAGCAGCAGGCCTCGACGCAGCCATCATCCTCGCCCGACAACGCCAACGCCAAAGCCAAGGATTCCGATGTAAAGCGTGCGGCTTCCGAACGGCGCCGGTCGGAGCGCCGCGAGCGCTGGGTCGAGCGCCGCCGCTATGACTATCGGGATTCCCGCGGGATGCGCGCGTCTCCCGATTGGGACGATATCGCCCGCAACGTCCGCGAAGATTCCGATGCGCGCGATGTCGCAAGCCGTCCGCGCGGCGGTTTCCCGCAGATCAGGCTGTTCGGTCCCGACGATGACTGACGCTGTCGTCAGCGCCTGATCGCCGTCGCCGCTCACCGGCGATCAGGATCATCGGCGTCGGGATGTTGCCGGGATCATGATCGGGATCACCGGGAGCCGGGCGGCATGCAGGCCGTCGATGCCGCGGACCCGCAACCGTTGCGGATCGATGACGGCCAGATCGCCATAAACATCCGGCAGGTCGAGCCGGCGCGATAGAGCATGGTGCGCGTCGTGACACGTAGCGCCTGCAAGACTTGTGCTTGGGATACTGTGTTGTCATTCCGGGATGCGTGCGCAGCACGCAGGCCCGAAATCCATTCATCCGTAGCGACCGTGGCGAGATGGATTCCGGTTTCGCGCCTTAGGCGTGCCCCGGAATGACGTTTTCGCTCATCCGCCGTGCGACTCGACCACCTTGCGACAGCCGTCCGAGAGCTTCGTCTTGTTCCCGCGCAGACATGCATTCATCTGCGGTGGTTTGCCGATATGTTCGGCGCAGAATTTGCTGGCGTCGCCGCGGCAGGTCATCTGCTCCTGCGGCGTGGGACCGGATTGCGCGGTGGCGGGCAGAATGGCTGCGGCGAGCAGCAGCGTGGCCAGAACCGAAGTCTTCATGAAATACCTCTTTGGAATTGTCGTTGGGCCCGATTGGGGATCGAGCGGGCCGACCATCCCGCAGAGACCCGTCGCCGGTCCATACCATGTTCATGGCATCGGAGAAGCGGCTCATCGCGACGCGCCGCCGGCTACCCCCATCTTCATGGCATGTGTCGGCGCGCCGTCCTTTGCCATTGAGATCGTACGTCGGCTGCGAGACCCGGTGATTGCATCGGGGTGCCGAACGGGAAGCAGGAGAGCAAGATGTCAAAACGAGCAGGGGCGCTGAGCGCCGGGTTGACGATCATGGCGCTGGCGGGCGCTGCAATGGTGTCGCTGGGCACAAGTCCGGCCCAGGCGGTGGTCTATTGCAAGACGGTCGGCGTGCCGAAGGGCTGCGTGGTGCGGCCGACCGCGGCGATGGTGGTCGCACCGGTGGCGCCGGTCGCCGCGGCCGCGGTGATGACGCCTGGCGTCGGTGCGCCCGGTGTCGGCGTTCGAGCGGGGACACCGATGAATCGCGGCGGTCCCGTCAACCGCGTCGGCGTGCGCTGATAGGTCGTTGGTTTGAATTGATTGCGTCGCTTCGGGCAGGGATGCCTTGCGAGCGAACCCCCCGTCCTCCGCAGGCAAAATCCCGCCCGATCCCTCTCTCCGTGCGCCCCACACGTTTCGGGGAGGGGGCTTTTTTCAGCCCGCGGCCGCATCGCTGTCGGGAAAACGCTGCGGCAATTGCAGCCGCACGCATGTGCCCGAGGTGCCCGAACTCAGATCGAGCGCCGCTCCGCAGCGCGCGGCGCGACTTTTCATGTTGCGCAAGCCGCGCGCCGTCTGGCCTGCGCTCACGGCTTCGCCGTTTCCGGTCTGCGCAAAACCGCGGCCGTCGTCCGCGACACTGATCACGCCATACGGTCCATAGCCATCTCCTTGGCCATCGTCGAGCGTCTCGATGGTGACCGTGATGTGGCGCGCCTCGGCGTGCTTGACCGCATTGGTCACGGCCTCGTCGAGGATGCGTACGATCTGGATGACGTGCCATGGCCGCAACTCGGGATGCAACGGCAGCCCTTGCGGCGTCGCAACCCGCCAGTCGAGGACGATGTCGTGCGGTCGCAATTGCATCGCTGCCCGCTCGCGCCAGGAGCCGAGCGCCAGCATCAGGTCGCCGCCGATGTCGTCCATGGAGTCGATGACGAGGCGAAGATCCTTCAGCGCGGCGCGGGCCGCATTGGTGATGGTCGCGCCCTCGTGCCCGCGCTCGGATAGCGCGACGATGCTGACGAGCTGGCCGCCGAGGCCGTCATGCAGGTCGCGCATCAGCCGCGTGCGCTCGTTGGCGAGCGCCGTGGCCCGCGCGCGCTCCTCCTCGCGAAC
Organism: Bradyrhizobium sp. 142; assembly: GCF_023074015.1. Lineage (NCBI taxonomy): Bacteria > Pseudomonadati > Pseudomonadota > Alphaproteobacteria > Hyphomicrobiales > Nitrobacteraceae > Bradyrhizobium > Bradyrhizobium sp. 142. Next base: position 9,980 of record NZ_JADPKQ010000318.1, on the reverse strand, counting down.
GAAGCTCGCCTTCAGCCGCTCCTCGGCCTCGCGCACCCGCGTCACCAATTGCCCGGCAAAGCTGTCGACCTGATTCAGCGCGCGGGCGAAGCGCCAGGTCAGCCCGGCGCCGATTGCGACCAGCATCGCCGAATAGGACAGCCGCGACAGGAAAATGCGCTCGTTGGACATGATCTCGAAGACTGAAAGCATGTCGTGGATCCAGCACGTCAGCACGATGGTCACTGCGCAACCGAGCGTGAAGCTCGCTGCATCCCGCCGCCGCACCACCTGTGCCGCCGTGATGCCGGCCATCAGCAACAGGCAGATGCCGACCGTTGGAATGCCGAGGACCAGGAAGAGAATGCGCGGCAGCGGCGGACCTCCCAGCAGTCCCACCACGAACACCACGGCGCCGGGCACGAACAGCAGCGCGGCGTAGCGAGGCCAGCGCCAACCGAAGAACATCAGGGCGAACACGACGATCAGGGCGCTCTCGATCGGGGCCGATGCCAGCAGCACCGCGGCGAGCCGCGACGAGGCTGCCGGCGGCACCGGCGCCGGCAGGAACGCCTGGATGACGCCGAGCAGCATCGCCGCCGCCAGCACGCCATAGACCGGTTCGTGGCGCCGCATCAGCCACATGATCGCGAGGATGACGGCGAGGATCGATTGCCAGGCGGAGAACACCACCGGCAGCGTAACGAACAGCAGCGTGCGCGTCTCGTAAGTTGGGCGCAGGTTCGCATCCGGCCCGACATAGACGGTGTCGAGAAAGCCCTTCAGCGGTCCCCATACGAACAGCCGCACCGTGATCTGGTTGCTGCCGTCGCGAAGCAGCGAGGACGGAATCGGCGCGATCTGCGGCGTGTTGCGGTCGGGCCGGTTGGCATTGGCATCGCGCCGGGAGTCGAGCACGATGACGCCGTTTACGGCGACCTCAACTGCATTGCTGAAGCGCGGCAGGAAGACCGACCACCCCGGATCGCCGCTTTGGAAGGTGAAGGCGCCGCTGTAGATCGGCGTGTCGGCCAGCGAATAGCGCGATGACGTGAAATGCGGCAACGTCACGGTGCGTGTCGCGCCGTCCTCCCGCAATGAAAATTCGTTCACGGCAAAATCGTCGGGGTCGCTCGGCTGGAGCAGCTGCAGTCCGAGAATGGTGGCGATCACGATCAGCGCCTGGAGCAGCAGATAAGGCACGAGGCGCGACATAAGCCGCCGGCGCCGCGCGCGGGTGGGGGCCTTCGCCGCGACTTCACTCACGGCCTGGCTCACAGCTTGATCAGGCCCTGCTGCACCGCCTCGAACACCGCCTCGCCGCGCGTATGCACCTCGAGCTTGCGATAGATATTCTTGATGTGCCCGGGCACGGTCTGCCGCGACAGGCCGAGATGGCTTGCGATCTCGGCGTAGCTGAAACCTTTGGCGATGCCCCAGAGGATGTCGATCTCGCGCGGGGTGAGCTTTGCGGTATTGAGCACGGGTCCGGGCGGCGGCTCGGCCGAGCCCTGCGCGGTACCCTGTGTTCTGCGCACGATGAAGCGCGCGATCGACGCCGAGATAGGCGAATGCCCGGCGACCAGATCCCGCACCGTGGTGGCGATGTCGGTCGGGAAGGCGTCCTTGAGCAAATAACCGGTCGCGCCCACTGTAATCGCCGAGATCACACTCTCTTCGTCTCCGAGCGCGGAGATCACCATGATCTCGGTGTCGGGCAGGCGCCGCCTTGTCTCGCGGATCAGCTCGACCCCATGGCCGTCGGGCAGCCGCAGATCGGTCAGGAGCACGCGCGGCGCGGCCTCGCCGAGCGCACTGCGGGCTTCGCCGAGCGTGCCCGCCGTACGCACTTCGTAGCCGGCCTTGACCAGCGCGTCCTGGAGCCGCCAGCAGGTCGGCGCGTCGTCCTCGACGAGGAGGATGGTGATGGTCTCACCCGTCTCGCCCTGTTCGGTCATGATCGTCGTCCCGCACCGCGTGTCCCCCGCGGCGCAAGGCAAGTTTAGCCGCCGCGCGGATGCCGCGACACCCATAATCATGGGGTCGCGATGAGAGGGATCGCATATTTCGTAGGGTGAGCTGGCGTATCGTTTCCCGCCTCTTCTGTTTCTGCGGATAGAGACAGGTGGGTTGCGCGATGCCCACCCTATGAAACGTCAACCCGCGGCGGCGGATAGCGCCGCGCCAGCATCGACAGCGACAGATGCCGCTCGTCCTCCGCCAGCTCCAGATAGGCCAGCACCAGCGGCCGCTTCCAGTCATCGACTCCGAAATCCATCGCCGTCCATTTCTGCGGCTCGGGCCCTTCGAGCCCCCGCACCCAGACGAAGAAGCGAGGAAGCTCGTCGGCGTCCGCTTTCGTCGTGTGTCTCCTGGCCATCAAAACTGCTCGCTGCATCAACACGCGTTGCGGCACGATATAGGTAGCCGCCCGGCGAAGTCGAACCCGCGGAGGGGCGTTCGTGCCGGCAAGTATGCCGTCCTCTATTGGTGAAATGTACGGTGGCACGCTCGCGTCACTGCCAGAGCTCGCAGACCGCAACCCGATTGATGTCGGCGAGCCGCCGGCTCGCATCGCCCTCCAGATCGAGGCTCGCGACCAGCGTCAGCAGGCGGTGATAGGCATTGTTGGCGATTTCGACCGGCAGCGGGGCTTCGTCGAATGTCTCGACATAGCTCCCGACGAGGCCACTCAACAGACGGCACAGGCCGCGCTGTTCGGGGGCGTCCTGGCCGAGCGTCTCGAGCTTTTGCTGAAAGATCTGGAAGGTCCGCAAACCGTGGTGCTGTTGCGAAAGCCACGCGTGCAGGTCGTTCATGTGAGCTCCTTCGAGTCAGAGAAGAAGCTACCGGGTTATACAGTCGGTTTGTGACGATTGCCAGGGAGGGGCCATGTGAGCCCTGCTTCGCCAAGAGGCTTCGCAGGGCAAGCCTCGCCGCTTCGCTACCCGAGAGCGGAGGCGGGCCGCGCCAAGCGTAGCTCGCGAAGCTTGGTGCCCCTGGCCGGAATCGAACCAGCACTCCTTGCGGAACTCGATTTTGAGTCGAGCGCGTCTACCAGTTCCGCCACAGGGGCCCCCGGTCAGCCCCCAAAGCGGGCGTCGCGAAGCCGGCGGACTATAGCTATGGACAAAGCGGGGTCAACCCGCGCCAAAGTGATGTCAGCCGTTCTCGACAGCCGGATGGGCCGGGGCTAGAGCTTCAGGCCATCGAAAGAGGCTGCCGTGACGACCCAGAGTGCCGCAATACCCGCGTTCAGGAAGGCCGGCTCCGGCCCCGCGCTGACCGCCTCGCTCGCGGTCACGCTGATCGCCGCAGTCACGATCGCGGGCGCCTGGTTCTTCCAGCTCGTGCTCGAGATCCTACCCTGTCCGCTCTGCCTGGAGCAGCGCTACGCGTATTATCTGGCGATCCCGCTCGGCGCGCTCACCGCGCTTGCGGCGAGGAGTGGCGCGCCGCGGCCGCTGCTGCTCGCGGGCCTTGCGATCCTTGCGCTCGCCGCGCTCGCCAATGCCGGGCTCGGCACCTATCACTCCGGCGTCGAATGGGGTTTTTGGAAGGGCCCGACCGACTGCTCCGGTCCCGTCGTCAATCTCGGCAGCGCCACCGATCTGTTGTCGCGGCTCGACACCGTGAAGGTCGTCCGCTGCGACGAGGTGCAGTGGCGCTTCCTCGGCCTCTCGCTCGCCGGCTACAATGTGCTGATCTCGCTGCTGATGGCGGCGATTGCGGCGTGGGGATTTGTGCGGACGGCGAGGCGCACGTAGCTGCGTAGGATGGGCAAAGCGCAGCTTGCCCACCATTTTTAACGACGCTGCGGTTGCATGGTGGGCACGACGCTAGCGCGCCTTTGCCCACCCTGCTGGATCAGCACCACCTAATCATCCACGTCGTCCTGGGTGCGGCCGAACAGGTGCACGATGCCAGGGGTCGCGATCGTCACGAACACGAAGCGCGACAGATGATGGGCGCCGACGAAGATCGGGTCGATGTGCAGCGTCAGGGCTAGTGCCAGCATCGCGTCCATGGCGCCGGGTGCGAAGGCGACGACGACGTCGGACAACTTCACTCGCGCCGTGAGCGCCACGATCGCGACGAAAATGCTGGAGACGGCGATTGCGACGGCGAACGAGCCCAGCGCCGCGCTGATGTGGCCAGCGAGCGTCTTGATCCGCATCCGCGCGAAGCGGCTGCCGATCAGCGCGCCGATGCCGACCAGCGCCACGCCGCGCCCCCAGTCCGGCAGCCCGCCGTCGACCCAGCCTGCGCCATGCAGCACGCTCGAGCCGATCATCGCACCGAACATCCAGCTCGCCGGAAATTTGATCAGCCGCAGGATCAGCGCCAACGCCAGCGAGGCGGCGACCAGCTCGACGAGTTCGAGCGGCGAGGCGATCGTCGTCGTCAACGACGGCGCGGCGGAGGGCGTGATGCCTGCCAGCGCCAGCACCAGCGGCAATGCTGCCGTGAGGATGATGACGCGCATGGTCTGCACCACCGCAATGCCCGGCAGGTCTGCGCCGCGCTCGACCGCCAAAATCGCGATCTGCGACAGCGCGCCGGGACTGCCGGCGAGGAACGCCGACGTGCGGTCCCAGCCATGGATGCGCTGGAGATAATAGCTCGAGCCGAAAGTCGAGCAGAAGGTTGCAAGCGCCAATAGTCCGATGGTCAGGGGATAAGCGCCGACCTGCTGAATCAAATGGCGCGAGACGACGGAGCCCAGGGAAATGCCGAGCAGCACCAGCACGATCTGGGTCAGGAGCGGCGGCAGCATGAGCTGGCGTCCGGCGATTGCGGCGATCCCGACGGCAATCATGGAGCCCGAGATCAGCCCGCCGGGAAGGCCCGCGACGACAAACACGAGGCCACCGGCCGTGCCGATGACGATCGTTTCCGCCGTGCTCAAGACCTTGGCGCGGCTCGGCCATTCGAACGGCAGGGAGGCGGTGATTTGCTTCACGCCTCCTTATCGCAAATCGGCGAGGCGCGCACAATTGCGGCTATGTCATGCCGCAATGCGCGCGCGTCTCGTCGAAGCCGATGAGGATCGCGACGGATCTACTTCTTGTCGGTGGCCGGGGCGGCGGTGCCGGCCTTCGCGGTCTTGATGCACTCGGAGCGGAATTTCTTGCGCTCCTTGCCGTGCAGGCCCTTGGCGTCTGCCTGCTTGGAGCATTCGAGTGACTCGGCAGAGTGCTCCTTCGGAGCCTTCTTGTCTGTGGGGGCGGCGGTTGTGGTCTTGGTCTCGGTCTTGGCTGCCGGCGCCGCGGTCTGCGCGAAAGCGGTGCCGGTGACCAGCAGCGAGGCGAGGGCGACGGCGGCGAGGCGAGAGGTGAAGGTCATGGTGTTGCACTCATCTTGCGAGAATTGGGAAGGGCGCGAAGGTCGGCTCGCGTTGCTGAACGCGACATGAATAATTCGAACGACGGGATCACTATATTTTTGCCGCGAACGCCATCGCTTCCTTGTCGGGAGCCGACGGCACGCTAGGATAGCAATCCTCGTTTCGCGTCCGTCGGGAAAGACCAAGGAGGAGACCTCAGGATGACCATTCGATCAAAATTGTTGTGTGCGGTTGCGGTATCCGGATTTGCCGCGTTGGTGACGTCCGCGCCGGCACAGGCGCTGACCTCGCGGGAATGCAGCGCGAAATATCAGGCGGCCAAGAAAGACGGCTCGCTCGGCACCATGAAGTGGAATGACTTCCGCAAGGCCCAGTGTGGTCCGGATGCAACGCCCGCCGCTGCGCCAACCGCGGCTGCCCCGGCCTCGCCCGCGGCTCCGGCTGAGCCGAAGCAGGCCAAAAAGGAGGCGGCCCCCGCTGCCGCTCCAGCGCCGACCCTGCCGGCCGGACCCGCGATCTATCCGAACGCGGTGGACCCGAAATATGCCAAAGAGACCGCCGGCAAGGCCCGCCTGCACACCTGCGTCGACCAGTACAATGCCAACAAGGCCACCAACGGCAACGGCGGCATGAAGTGGATCGAGAAGGGCGGCGGCTATTACAGCGAATGCAACAAGAAGCTGAAGGGCGCTTGAGGCTTCGCGATGATGTGGAGGCCGGAGCCAAGCTCCGGCCTCTCTTGCTTCAGTCCAACAGTTTCTCGGCCGATTTGGTCACGAGTTGCGATCGCTTGCGCGCGCCACGCTCGACGAAGAGCAGGCTCTGTCCGAAGATGAAGCAGTAGAACAGGAAGGCCTGCGCGTCGGCTTCCTCGGCGGCTAGCCCGGTGGCGCGATAGAGTTCGGCAACATGCTTGAGCCGCGCCGCATCGACACTTGTGACCGCCGCCGCCGCGCGCTCGTCCGAGCGTGCCCACTGCCGGATCGCAAGCTCGATCGCCATGCCGTCCGGGTTCAGACGCTCGGAATAGAGCTGGATCACCGCCCTCAATCGCTCGCGAGGGGCTTGTCCGTCGAGGCTCGTCTGCTGTGCGATCGCCGCCGCGCGCCCCTCGCGCCACCGCTCCAGCATGGCACCGAGCAGCGCGGCTCGGTCGGCGAAGCGGCGATAGAAGCCGCCCTTGGTGACGCCCAGGTTCTTGGCGAGCACCTCGACACGCACCCCCTCAACCCCGGCGCGGGCAAGCTCGGCAAACCCCGCCTCGACCCAGACATTGCCCTTGCCGTCGCTCATGAAGAAAGCCTCACCGGTTCTTGATACGGCGCCGTATTGCTAGCGCGGAAGGAGGTTGATACGCTACCGTATCAACAATCCAAGGGTAGGGTTGCGATGGACGAGGCGACCAATCGCGGCACGGTCTATCCGTGGCAGTGCGATCACGTCGGCCACATGAACATCATTTGGCACGTCGGCAAATTGGACCGTCAGGCGCGCAGGTCCACGCCGTTCGCGGATGCCATTCGCGAAACTGCGATGAAGCGGCTCGTCGAGCGAGCCGAGGCATAGCGATGGCGTCATTCGAGCCGAAGAATCCCGGCTACCGCGCTGCTGCCACGGCAATGTTTGACGCCCAGCCGGCGATGCGCACGCTCGGCATCTCGATCGTCCGTCTTGCGCCGGGCGAGGTCGAGCTGGCAATGCCGCATTTGCCCGCCTACACGCAGCAGAATGGTTTCATCCACGCCGGCATCATCACCGCAGGGCTCGACAACGCCTGCGGCGTTGCCGCCTTCACGCTGATGCCGCGCGAGGCCGACATCCTGACCGTCGAGTTCAAAACTACGCTGCTCGCGCCCGCCCGCGGCGAGCGCTTCATCTTCAAGGCCGAAGTCGTCAAGCCGGGCCGGACGCTTAGCTTCTGCGAGGCCAAGGCCTTTGCCGAGCACGAGGGAAAGACAACGTTGATCGCGAGCATGTCCGGCACGCTGATGGCGATGCTGCCGCGCGTTGCGGCTCCGCCGGTGCCGAACACGACGCACCCTTAGCGCGTCGATTGACAAGCCTGCCGGCGTATCCCTTGATGCGGGCCGTCATGCTTGCGAGTCTCAGCCTCATCCTGCTCTGCCAACTGATCGGCGAAGCCGTTGTGCGCGGCCTCGGCCTGCCCTTGCCGGGACCCGTGCTCGGCCTGCTGCTGCTCCTGATCCTGCTGCTTGCGCGCGATCGTTTTGTGCTGCTCGCACGCGGGCCGCTGCGCAACGAAGGCGTCGAGATGGCGAGCAAGGGGCTGCTGGCCCATCTCTCGCTGCTGTTCGTGCCGGCCGGCGTGGGCGTCGTGCAGAAGCTCGATCTACTCGCATCGCACGGCATCGCCATCGTCTTGGTGCTCGCGCTCTCGGTGGTCGCGACCCTGCTCGCAACCGTGCTGACCTTCCGCCTGGTTAGCCGCCTGCTCAGGCAGCAGGACGCACAATGACGGACAATCCGTTTTCGCTCTGGGTCTATCTTTCGCAGTCCCCGCTGCTGTGGCTGACGGTGACGCTATTCGTCTATGCGAGCACAGATGCGGTGTCGCTGGCGACGCGGCGGCATCCGCTCGCCAACCCCGTACTGCATGCGATGTGGATCATTGGCGCATTCCTGCTTTTGACCGGCACGTCCTACACGACCTATTTCGCCGGCGCTCAGTTCGTGCACTTCCTGCTCGGGCCCGCCACCGTCGCGCTCGCGGTGCCGCTCTATGAGAACCGCACGCGTGTGGTTGCTTCCATCGTGCCGATGCTGGTGGCGCTGGTCGTGGGCTCGGTCACGGCGGTGGTGTCGGTAGTGCTGCTGGCAGAGCTCGCCGGCCTGCCGCGCGACGTGGTGCTGTCGCTGGCGCCGAAATCGGTCACGGCCGGCGTCGCCATGGGCATCAGCGAATCCCTGCACGCCGATCCGTCACTGACCGCGGTCTCGGTCATTCTCACCGGCATCATGGGCGCCATCATCGTGACGCCGCTGATGAACCGCACCGGTGTCACCGATTTCCGTGCCCGCGGATTTGCCGCCGGCCTTGCCGCACACGGCATCGGCACCGCGCGCGCTTTCCAGGTCGACGAGATCGCCGGCGTCTTCTCCGGCATCGCCATGAGCCTGAACGCGCTGGTGACCTCGTTCCTGGTGCCGCTGGCGGTCACGCTGCTGGTGCGGTGACATCGCCGCTGCGACACTCTATATGGACTGTAACAATATATGGACTGTAACAATTTCCGGTTCTGAGCGTATCAATGGCGATGGGACCGAAACGGGACGAGATATGACTGACTTCAGGAAGAGCGGCAGCCTTGTGCCGACGCGACGTGCGGCGCTGAGACTGATCGGCGCCGGTGCCCTCGCAGCGGGTGGCATCACCGCGGCGCACGCGGCCGCTGGCGATGACGAGGTACTCAGCGAAGCCAAGGTGCTGCGCGATCCCGACATTCCGGTCGCGGGCAATCCCAACGGCAACATCACCATCGTCGAATGGTCCGATTACAACTGCCCCTACTGCAGAAAGCTCGAGCCCGAGCTGCGCCTGGTCATCCAGGACGACGGCAAAGTGCGGCTGGTCATGAAGGATTGGCCAATCCTCGGGCCGGTGTCGGTCACGGCGGCGCGAACGGCGCTCGCGGCAAGATTCCAGGACAAGTACCATCAGGCCCATGAGGCCATGATGGGCGTCAGCTCGCGGCTGACCGGGCCGCGCATCAACGAACTTTTGGCGGGCGCCGGTGTCGACATGGACCGTCTGAAGCGTGATCTCACTGAACGCGCCAAGGACATCGATGCCGTCCTCAAGCGCAACAACGAGCAGGCCGAAGCCTTCGGCTTCCGCGGCACCCCAGCCTTCATCGTCGGCAAGTACCGCGTGCCGGGCGTGCTCAGCATGACCGAGTTCGAGCAGGTCATCGCCGATGCCCGCAAGGCCAAGATGAACTGACGCGCCAGCATCGCTGATCATCGCCAATACAAAGGCGCCGCCGTGGATCGCGGCAGCGCCTCATTCATTGTCTGGCGATGTTATTTCGACGAGATGCGGACCCAATCCTTATGTGCGCGGTCGCGCAACGCGTCCCAATCGGCCTTCGCGACGTCCCAGTTCACGATGGTGCGGTGGGTGGTCGCGACCTCGCCATTGGCGACCGACGACGTCTGCATGGAGTCATAGACATAGACGCCGCAGGCGAGCAGCAGCGCACCCAAGATCATTCCGAAAAAAGTCTGCATGGCGAACCTCCGGTGACCGGCGATAACGTCGTCCGCCAAGGACGGTTCCCGCCAGCTCCGCTGCTGTGAGGCAATTCGGACCGAACCGGCCCTAACATTACAGTTGTCTTTTTGATTTGACATGAGCGCGTTGAGCGGCAGCCTGATGAGCTCTGCGCCAGAAAGACCATGCGATGATACGTGCGGGTTGAATACGCTTTCGAGCAAGTCTGATGGCAATGCGGCGGATTTCCTGGATTGACCAACGGATCAGTGGCGGCGTGGTTATGCTTTGGCTTTTGCCGGGGGGCGACGTTTCGTTTTTTTGGGCGGTGGCGGATTAGCGCGATGTTGGATCGCGGCCATCATGGCGAAGGCGAGCATCACCAAGGACACATGACGGTGCCAGCCATGCCAGGATCTGCTC
>NZ_JADPKQ010000023.1:0-503 GCF_023074015.1 Bradyrhizobium sp. 142 | reverse complement strand
AGCGTTTCATTTTTTGATGGAAGCGTATCCGGCATTAACGAAGTAGTTGCTGCATTCGACGGGCAGAACGCTTCTGACGAGGTGGCCGATGTGGTCGCAGGCGTCGTCGATCGTGCGCTTCTGTGCGATGCGCATCCAGTGCTTGATCTTGGCGAAGACTTGCTCGATCGGGTTGAGGTCGGGTGAGTACGGCGGCAGGTACCACAGCTTTGCGCCGGCTTTCCGGATCATCTGCCGGACGGTCGGCGACTTGTGGCTACCGAGATTATCCATGACGACGATGTCGCCCGGTTTGAGCACTTTGACGAGTTGCTGTTCGACATAGGCGCGGAAGCTTTCGCCGTTGATCGGTCCGTCGAACACGCAAGGCGCAGTGAGCTGGTCAGAGCGTAGGGCACCGAGGAAGGTCAGGGTTCGCCAGTGACCGTGCGGCGCAAAGCCGCGCAACCGCTCGCCCTTGGATCCCCAGCCGCGCAGCGGGGCCATGTTGGTCTTGATCCAGG
>NZ_JADPKQ010000087.1:0-19219 GCF_023074015.1 Bradyrhizobium sp. 142 | reverse complement strand
GCGAGCCCTTCCAGGAAGAGCGTCCAGAGGCTCAAAGGCAAAATCGATGGGCTTCTGGTCTCCGGCAACAAAGATCCGTGGCCTGAGGTACGCGACCAGTTGAACCGACTTCTGCGCGGCTGGTCGAGTTACTTCAGCTACGGCACCCGGCTGATGGCCTACCGGGCGGTCGACAATCACGTCTATGATCGCGTGCGACACTTCCTGCGAAGACGGTGCAAGGTGCAAGGACGCGGCACACGAAGGTTCCCCGCTGACCATGTCTTCGGGCCCGCCGGCGTGCTGCGGCTCCGCCGCGTGCATCTGGGGCCGCTGCCGCGTGCCATGTGATGAAACCAGTCGGAAAGCCGGATGCCGGAAATCGGCACGTCCGGTTTGATGAGCGGGGAGAGGAAACGGGACGTTGCCGCACGGCCCATAGTCACCGCGCCTCTCCTCGACTCTACTCGCTCCATCCGGGCTACCGCTGAATTCGCCTCCGATTGCGTCGCTCCATCCGCGATGACACACTCTGGCAAAACAACAAGCCGGGAGCGAACATGACCGCCGTTTTTGACGCCGCGCAGCAAGCCCAACGGAAACGCTGGCGCGCGGTGGCGGATCTCTATCATGCCTATTTTACCGGCCTCATCCTCACCGTGGTCACGCGGCGCGGCACGGCGGATGCTGCCGAGTTCGTCTTTCGCGTGTTCCGCCGCCAGCAGCTGGAGCGCTTCCTGCCGGGCCTCGAAAAGCTCGGGCTCAGCCACCTGCCGCCGGCGGTCGCCGCCGCGCAATATCACTATCTCTCCAACTGGATCGGCGGCGTGCATGTTGAATACATGTACGAGAGCGACACCAAGGCCTGGATCCGCTATCCGCCGCCGCGCTGGATCTGGAAGGGCACCGCGATCTGCGGCGTGCCGGGTGAAGTCAGCCGCGCGATGCTGCGCGGGTGGCACGCCAACAATGGCGTCGCGCTCGGCGACATCAGGCTCGGCTTCGTCTGCACCAAGCAGAGCGTCGACGGCCAGGACGGGCTCGAAGGCTATTACCACCAATATGACCACCCGCTCGAGCTCGACCAGCGCCTGGCGTTTGCGCGGCATCTCGAAGCGCCGCTGTTCGACGCCAACACCGCACCGGCCTTGCCGGTATCGAGCTGGCCGAAACCGCGGCTCGAAAAAGCCTATCGCAACTACGCGATGGAATATGTGCGCACCGCCGCGCCCGTGATGGTGCAGCTGTTCGGGCCGGAAGACGCGGGCTATCTGCTGCACCTCACCGGCAAGCTGATCGGGATGCAATATTTTGACGACGTCGCCGCCGCACTGGCGATGAGCCGTGGCGGCGCGCCCGAGTTCGCAGCTTTCCTCGACGCGCTGTTCGCCGCGCAGGACGATGCAGCCGAATCGACGAAGTCCGAAGGCACGTTCGAAATCCGCCAGCAGAGCTGGAGACTGATGCACGACGTCGCGGACTATCATCGCGCATGTAGCAAAGTGCTGGAAGGGTTGTTTGAAGGTCTCGCTGCCGGCTGCGGCCGGCAAATCGGCGTGCACATGCGCCCAGCTGCGGGCGGCCGTCCGCCGCTGGTTTGGACGGTTGAGTAGGCAAAGGTGTCGCTGGCCTCCCTCTCCCGCTTGCGGTCGCTTGCGGGGGAGGGCTGATGTGTGGGGCGCCTCCGCGTCGGGATTGTCTGAGGGATTGCGGTGGACATCCCTGCGTGGCGAAAGCCCTCACCCGCAAGCGAGAGAGGCGGAGCAAGCCCGCGGACAGTTCTCGTGAAATCCATGCGCGATCGCCCTGCCGCTCGCGCGGAGAGGCCGCATCCCATCGCTGCCGCAGGGCACGCCTGCGCCGGACGCAGGAGGAATCGGGGCGTGCCGTGCTAACAAGCCTCGCAACGCGCCTTTTGCGCGAAGAAAACAATTGGCACACCTAGTCATTGCCCGCCGCATGTCGGCGATCCGTGCCCGGGAGAGGAAATGTCCGACATCGCCGAAATCCCGGTCGATGAGCAAGAGCGTCCGTTGCCGCCGCTCCCGCGCCCCGTGAAGAGCGCGCTGACGGACGGCCCGATCCTGCGCACGCTGCTTGGGCTCGCCTGGCCGAACGTCATCGCGCTGTCGGCCGGCACCTGCGTGGTGATCGCGGAGACCTCCTATATCGGACGCCTTGGTGTGGAAGCGCTGGCTGCGATGGCGCTGGTGTTTCCGACCGTGATCCTGACCATGACGATGTCCGGCGGCGCCATGGGCGGCGCGGTGGCCTCGGCTATCGCGCGCGCGATCGGCGCCGGCGATCGCGATCGCGCCGGAACGCTCACTGCGCATGCGATGCTGATCGGCATCGCATTCGGTCTCGTCTTCATGCTGGGCATGCTGATCTTCGGCCCGCGGGTTCTTGAAATGCTCGGCGGCCGCGGCGATGTGCTGACCCATGCGGTCGCCTACACGCAGGTGTTTTTCGGCGGCGCTGTGCTGCCCTGGCTGCTCAACACCATGGCCGGCGTGCTGCGCGGCACCGGCAACATGAAGCTGCCGTCATTGTTGATCCTCAATTCCGCGGTCTGGCAGGTCGTGCTCGGCGGCACGCTGGGTCTCGGGCTTGGCCCCGTGCCGCAGCTCGGCATGCGCGGCGTCGCCGCCGGCGCGCTGATCGCCTATTCCATGAACATCTGCGTGATGGGCTGGTACCTGTTCTCCGGCCGTGCCCGCGTCGTGCCGAAGCTCCTCGGCTTGCGCGTGCAATGGGCGATGTTCTTCGACATCCTCAAGGTCGGCGCCATCGCCTGCTTCTCGCCGTTGCAATCGCTGCTGACGATCTCGATCTTCACCCACATGCTGGCAAAATTCGGCACCGCGATCCTCGCCGGCTACGGCATCGGTGCGCGGCTCGAATTCCTGCTGACCTCGATTGCATTCTCGTTCGGCATCGCCTCGGTGCCGATGGTGGGTATGGCGATCGGCGCCGGCCGCATCGCGCGCGCCCGACGCATCGCGTGGATCGCGAGCGCCGCCGCCTTCGTGGCCGTCGGCACCCCGGCGTGTCTTGTCGCGCTGTTCCCAGATCTCTGGGTCAACATCTTCACCGACAGCGCCATCGTGCGCGCCACAAGTCACCAATACCTGTCGACGGTGGCGCCGTTCTACGCCTTCTTCGGCCTTGCAACCACGATGTATTTCTCGTCGCAGGCCGCGGCAAAGGTGATCGGGCCGGTGCTGGCGCAGACGGCGCGGCTGATCTACATCGCCGCCTGCGGCTGGTGGTTGTCGACGCACGACGCCACCGCGCAAAGCTTCTTCTGGCTGGCTGCGAGCTCGATGGTCGTGCTCGGCCTGCTGTCGAGCGCCAGCGTGGTGCTGACGCGCTGGGCTCCGCGCGAGAGCAAACCTGCGATCAGGCCAGCGCTGTCGACGATGGCCGATTAGCGATGCCTGTGGCGGCGATGGCCGCCGCCGCCGCCGACATTGGCGAGCCGCATCAGCTGCGGGATCATTGCCATCATGTCGCCGCCGCCGGACCCGCCCAGCATGCCCATGATGTCACCGCCGCCCATCCCGGCCGGCATATAGCCGCCACTGCCCACCGGCATGTAGCCGCCGTAATTGTGCGCGCCGAAGCCGCCACCGCCGAGACCACCAAGCCCGCCGCCGCCATTCTCCATCATGCGGCTCATCATCGGACCCATGGTCTGCATCATCATGGCGAAGCGGCGCTTGCCCATCTTCGCCTTCATCATCTCCAGCATCGGCGCCATCTGGGTCATCATGTCCTCGCTGCCGGCGCCTCCGCCGCCGCCGAAGCCCGCGAACTGCGCCTTGGCCGGCGTACTCGCGACGGAAAACAGCAGCAGCACGGCGGCCGCCTGGCAGATCACCTTGTCCGCACCTCTCATGGCATGCTCCTCGCGTGCGTGGCGCCGCCGGGAGAGCGGAGCCAACCGGACGCACGCGGCCATGGTTACGGCCGGCGAGGGCACGGCTCTGTGGGAAAAGTCACAGAGCGGATCGGGCCGCTGCAGGCGGAAACGCCTTGTGTATGGCGATGACGGCGTCCTTGGTCTGCGCTTGCACATAAGGCGCAAGCTCGTTCGGCAGCATGTCGATGATCCAGACGAGGCGACACTTGCCGTCGCTTTCGGCGATCACCTGCACAGATGCGCTATAGTGCGTCAGCCGCTCGTTGTTGATCGCATAGACGAGACGCTGCCGCGAATCGTCGCTATCGACCAGCATCTCCCGCGCCACAGAGCCATTGGCAAAGGTGACGATGCGCGCATCGCCGTCGAGGGTGCAGGCGGTGACGAAACCCGGCACCAGCCGCTGATGCAGCGCGCCGAAATCACGCACAGCGTTCCAGACGTCGCGCGCGGACGCATTGAGGGGAATGTCGTTGTGGATGGAGGCCATTGGGGATTCCCTGAGTGCGAGGAGACAAGGATGGTGATTGCGTCGGCGTGCTTGGGGCAGGCGCATGCCATCGTCACAGGTGTCATCGCCCGACTTTGATCGGGCGATCCAGTATTCCAGAGACGGCAGTGATTGAATCGAGAAGCCGCAGCGTACTGGATGCCCCGGTCAAGCCGGGGCATGACAGCACCGGTGATAGTGGCTAAATTCACGTACAAACCGCCTCGACATTGTTGCCGTCCGGATCGATCAGGAACGCTGCGTAATATGTCGGGCTGTAATCCCTACGCGGTCCGGCGCCGCCATTGTCGCGGCCGCCGCTCTTCAGTCCTTCGCTGTGGAACGCCTTGACCGCATCATGGTCTTTGGCACGAAACGCGATGTGGGCGCCATCGGCCTTGCGGCCCTTGTTCAGATGCAGCCAGAGCGCCGGCTCGCCCTTCGGTCCGAATCCGGCATAGCCGTCGCCGCTCGAGCACAGGACGTAGCCGAGCGGGGCGAGCACCGCGGTGTAAAAGCGCGTGGCGGCGTCGAGGTCTGCAACGCGCAGTCCGATGTGGTCGTACATGATCGTCTCCATTGCTAGCGCGCCGCGAATGGGGCGCGCCGGAGACGAATCTAGTCAGTTGAGGGCGAGGCGTTCTTGGAGAATCTTGCGCTCTCCCCGCGAGGCCTGGCGGAACTTGGTCGGCGACACGCCGGCGGCGCGGTGGAAGGTGCGGACGAAGTTGGAGAGATCGCCGAAGCCGACGTCATAGGCGATGTCGGTGACCGCGATGCCGTCATCGGCGAGCAGGCGCGCGGCATGCCGCAGCCGCGAGCGCACCAGATATTGATGCGGGGTGACGCCGAGCACGGCGGAGAACAGCCGTAGGAAATGGAACGGGCTCAAGCCCGCCCGCTGCGCGGCCTGTTCGAGATCGACCTCGTCGTGCGAGTTCTCGTCGATCCAAAGTGCGGCTTCCACCGCACGGCGGCGATCGCGCGTCGAAGGTCGGGTCTGCCTGCGCGTCTTGCCGGAAACGGCATCGACGAAGCGGCCCGCAAAGATCTGGCCGACCTCGTCGAGGCCGATGTCGCTGTTGCCATCTGCTGCCGCTTGCGCCAGCTCGCCCAGCACCATCAGTTCCGGCAGCGGCGGCGTCGCGCCGACCTGCCAGACCTCGCGGCCTCCGCCGAGCGCGTCGACGAGATCCTCGCCGAGGAAAAACGACAGGCAGACGTCGCCGCTGACATGCTCGTGCGTGCAAGTGTATTCGTCGCCGGGCGCGCCGACCAGAACCGAGCCCGCCACCAGCTCGAAGAACCCTGCGCGGCAATAGCAGCCAAAGCTGCCAGCGCGGACATAGGCGATGGAATGACCGGTGCGGGACTCGGCAAAAGGCTTGTCGCCCGGTCCCGCATCGCAGCGAAACTCGGAGACCGTCATCGTGCGCGTCGTCAGCAGCGTGGTTGCGTCCATCGCGCCTATGTAGGCATGATCCGGAAAAGTGTGTAGCGGTTTTCCGACAAGATCATGCCCAAAAAACGAGTTAAGGCGCGATCAAAATCGCGCCTTAACTCGGCCTGGGAGGGGCAACCGGCAGCAGCACCTCGAACAGCGTCTTGCTGGCGAGGGGGTGGGGGCCCTCCAGCGCCAGCAGCCGCCGCTTGGAGATCGCCCCGCCATAGGGCGAGAGCCGGTCGGCATAATTGCCGGCCTCCAGCACCCGGTGGCAGGGCACGATCAGCATGTAGGGATTTTTCGCGGTCGCCTGCGCTACCGAATGCGCCGCGCCGGAAGCCCCTAACGCCTTGGCGATCTCGTGGTAGGTGCGCGTCTCCCCGCGTGGGATGGTGCAGGCGAACTCATAGACCCGCCGGTTGAAGGCGGGCACGTCGCCGGCATCCAGGCTGACCTCGGAAAAATCGGGATCGCTGCCTTGCAGCAGGGCTGCGATGCCCTCGATCGCAAGCTCGGCATTCTCGCACAGCCGCTGTTCGCGCGCGTCGGGATGGACCTGGAAAATCCGGCGACGGGTGTCGATCTCCCGCGCCTCCGGCAATTGCACGGTCACCACGCCGGAATTGCTCCAGACGATGCCACAGCGGCCTATGGCCGTGTCGAATATCGCATAGGCACGCCCCACCATGCACACGCCCCACTCAGTGCACGCTTTCCCCAGACGCGAGATCATAACACCGCCACAATCCGGCGCACCTGGAATCTTGACGAGACGTTAACAAGCGTCCGGTCGGGCGCGCCAAAGCGCTTGGCGGCAGGCGCCGTCTCGGCTAATCAGGGCGGGCGCTGGCCACTGCGCAACGCGGGCGTAGTTCAATGGTAGAACGGCAGCTTCCCAATCTTTTGTGAAGCCTCTCCGCCGTTACACATGGTGCCCGCAAACCCCTTGCTTTATAGTGGTTTCCGCGAGTCGACCCTCGTATACTTCGGCATGGTTATCCGCCTCAATCCGCGTGAAAGGCGTGCCAAATCGTGCCAATTCTTGGACTCACAGATCTCTCCGTTCAGTCGCTGAAGCCCGGCCTCTACATGGATCGGAAGACGCCGGCTTTCGGCTTGCGCGTCGGCAAGCGTCGAAAGACCTGGATCGTCCTCAAGGAGCCAAATCGCACCAAAATTCGGCTGGGTCATTATCCTGATCTCAAGCTCGCGGAAGCGCGCCGCCGCGCGTTCGTCGCCCTCGGCACTCCAGTCGGGCAGAAGGAAATCAGCATCGAGTTCGACCAAGCGAAGCTCGTCTTCGTCGAGGAGAACTACAAAGGCAAAAGCGAGCGCACCAAGTCTGAAACTCTTCGCCTCCTTAACCGGCTGGAATTTCGATGCACGCTCGATGAACTTGAGGATGCAACGATTGAGCGTGAACTCGGGAAGCTTTCCGACGTGCCCAGTGAACAGCTTCACGCATTCCGCGCACTCCGGACGATGCTCCGATGGTGCACGAAACCTCCCCACCGCTACATCAAGCGTAGTCCGCTCGAAGGCTATCCGGCTCCAGGCAATGATAGAAAACGTAGTCGCATCCTGAGCGACGCCGAGCTCAAGAAGGTGTGGAACGCATGCGAGGGCTTCTTCGGCGATATGATCCGGCTAATCATTTTGTGGGGTTGTCGGAACGGCGAAATAGGACGGCTGCAACGAGCGTGGCGTGAAGGGCGCGTGGTTACTATCCCCGGAGAATTCACAAAGAATGGGCGCGCGCACGCAATCCCGATCCTGCCGATGGCGCGTGCGATCCTCGATCGGCAAGAAAAGATGGGCGACAATTGGCGAGACAAGACTACCGACTACTACTTCCCCGGTCACATCAAGGATACGCACTTCAACGATGGCTCGTGGGGGAAACTGAAAAAAGAGATCGACAAGCGATCAGGTGTGACTGGATGGCAGGTGCGCGATCTTCGGCGTACCTTCCGATCCATGCTCGCGCGCCTCGGAATATCGCGCGAGATCGCAGAGATCATGCTCAACCACGTGACCGGTGGGGGCAAAACCGACCTCGACGAGATTTACGACAGGTATGATTACCTGCCCGAAAAACGCTCTGCGCTGCTAAAGCTCGAAGCTCATGTAAAAAAATTAGTAGTTGCCTAGGAAGTGCTACGGCTCAGAGGGTATCAGGTGTTTTAACCTCGCGCTTGACCCGCTCGGCTTTGAGCTGCCGCTCGCCCTCGTACCAGAACTCATCCATGCGCCCTTCCGGCTTCCCGGCCGCTTCCCAGAGCTTATACGCACGTGCTCGCACATCGTCTTCTTAGGCATGCGTCATTGAACCTCCCAATGAGGCGCGGCCTCGAAAGCGGGCCTGCTGGTTTGCTCGCATAGCGCGGCGGCTTGGAGCTTATCGAGCCTGCCTTTGATCTCATCTGCGAACCTTGCCAGACGCTCCGCCGTCGCCTCATCGCTGATCAGGGGAATCGCGCGGTTGGCCAGTTCGAACTGATGTTGCAGCCTTTGAAGTTCTTCTCGATGGCCCATGAGCTGCTCCGGCTGCCTATATGACGCGGCATAGCGAAGAAATGTTCGTAGGTACTACCCCAGTGATCGGGGCCTAAGGGTTCTTCTGTAATCTATGATTGCCGCACGGCCGCGTCGCTTCAGACGACAAGAGGCCCGTCGGGCTGTGCAGCGCCGATCGGAACCGATTGGTAAGAGGAGACTTAGTTTTGGGGAGAATTCCTGAGCGGGGTCCGCCAATGGCGATCGACGATTTCAAAGGGACAAGGCCGATATTTCTTCCTGAGCAATTTTTTGTGGGACGGATCGAAGGGTGGGCGGTGCTGGAAAGTCTGGTGGGCGGGTTGCTGAAGCGCGCGACAATCGCTGCGCACGGTGAATTCGAGTCGGACACGCAAATCGTTCTATTCACCGAGACATACACATTCGATGACGGGCATTCTGACACGTTGCGTTGGACAATACGAAAAGGCGACGAAGGTAGGTACACCGGTCTGGAAAACCGAATCGAAGGCGAGGCAATAGGTCAGCAAGCAGGTTGCGCCTTCCATTGGAAGTACACCCGCGACACCCCGCAAATCGGTGGCAAATCTTTCAAACTGAATTTCGACGACTGGTTCTATGCAATCGACGATCGCGCCTGCATCGTGCGTGGGATTGCTGGACGTGCGGGCATTCCGTTTGCGACGGCGCACGTAACATATCGGAAGCTATGAACGGGCATCGATGAGCGGAGCTCGCCACGGACATGTCGCCGGCTATCAATCCCGGAATAACCAATCGCTTCTTTCGCAAGATCCAAATCGGATAGCAGGCGTGTTCTCCTCGACTTGCGGCCCATGCGCGCCTAGCTAGGCCCGGCGAGCCAGGAACACCGAGCGGGCCGAACTGCTTACGCGCCATGTCGTCTTGAGATTTTTCGGGCTCCACCTCGTTGATGGGGCCCGGCCGCCGTTTCCTCAGGCCCATCCACAGTTAGCCTTGCGATCCGCCGCGGGCCGCTCCAGAGTTCGACCACCGGATGCGCTTCGAGAAATTTCAATGCTCGACGTCTTGCGGCGGCGTCGACGCCGCACTCTAGCTCGTAGGTCGCGTGCGCGACTCCCCATAGATCGACAGCGTATGCCACGTAACGCATGGTCGTGCACACAGGAGCCAACAACTCGGGGCCGGTGACGCATCGCCTCTGGCGGAAGGACAAGGCTTCGGAATTCACTCCGGATCAGCTTGTTTGTTCCTAGCAACTGCAGAAATCTGAGGCCGACCAAGCGTGCGATAATGCAATTACCTAAATGGATGCGCCCTATTGGTTGGCCGGCCTGCTCGTAACGCTTTTCGCGCTGCGAGATTTACGCGGGCTGCCGTTTTGCACCGATCGCTGCTCGATGCGACAGGTATGATTACCTGCCCGAAAAACGCGCAGCGCTGCAAAAGCTCGAAGCTCATTTAAGAAAACTGATCGGTTAACGAGCAACATCGGATAAGCTCTCCTCGTCGGCTGACTTAACAGCCGTGCGCACGGCTCCAACAGGAGTACGACGCATGACTAGTAAAGCAGTGGTTACGTTCAAACGTCTTCGTGGGCAGTTTGGTGTCCCTTATTCGAGAACTCATCTAGCGCGACTGGAAGACTGCGGAAAATTTCCGTCCAGCTTCAAACTGTCGGATCACCGCAACTCACCAATTGTCTGGTGGGAGAATGAGATCATCGACTGGCTTGAGAGGCGTTCGGCGGCCAGCTCCGGCAGCTCCTAAAGGAGCGGGCGACCAGACGAGGCCAGCATCCAACACTGGTCAAACGCTGGTCGCCTCCTCGGAGGCCGCCATGCGCTTCACAAAAGACAGATGCTTAGGTTGTGGAACGCCCCAGCGCCGCGATGCGCTCGATTCACAATATTCCAATCTCGATGAGACAGGCCGAGTAACGTTCACTGGTTACTGGTTTTGTTCAGAGGAGTGCTACGAAAAGGAAATCGGCAAGTATCTGGATAAAGAATACGCATTCGATGTCAAAGCCGACGGCGACCATCCGTACTTCAAAGAATTACTCAACAAGGTGTGTGATGAACACGACGCTGA
Organism: Bradyrhizobium sp. 142; assembly: GCF_023074015.1. Lineage (NCBI taxonomy): Bacteria > Pseudomonadati > Pseudomonadota > Alphaproteobacteria > Hyphomicrobiales > Nitrobacteraceae > Bradyrhizobium > Bradyrhizobium sp. 142. Next base: position 8,788 of record NZ_JADPKQ010000087.1, on the reverse strand, counting down.
ATACCTAACAGAGAATTCACCCGCAGATCTCGCATTCAGAGAGGATTTTCGCAATCGATGGAACGCATTTGCAAAAAATTGGAACACGATAAAGGTACTTTCCATCAGCGTAGCTGAACGAGAACTCATCATGCGTATTCAAGCGGAATGGGAGTACAACGATTCAGCAGATCGAGAAAAAGAAATTAAGGAACTCGACGACAGCATAGAAGCTGACAGAAAAGCAGAGGAGGCATATCAAGCCAAATTTTTGCTTGAGAAGCCGCACGACCTTTCAGCGGAACCGATAACGGATGAGCATCGCTTCGAGCACACGCTGATAGTGGCAGCCTCGGGCGGCGGCAAAACCACCTTGATGGAAAATCAGATCTTGGAGTTTTTACGACGCCCCAACCCTCCCGGGATTATCGTCGTCGACCCGAAGGGTTTGCTCGTTGGCCGCATTCAGAGGCTTGCTTTATTCGACCCGGATAACGGCAGGCTTCGAGATCGAATTGTAGTCGTCGACCCATCATATACACCAGCGTTGAATATGTTTGATGCGCGGGGACTCCCGGTCAACGAAAATCAGCTCGTTGATATCTACCAATATATGTTTGCTTCTAAAGACAATGCCATTACGCCCAAAATGACGACTATGTTCACCTTCCTTGTTCGCCTGCTCTCTACGATTCCAAAGGCGACTATCCATGACCTCTTAGATCTCTGTGACGACCGCGCCCGCACGCTCGATGAAAGCAAGTTCGCCTCGAGCATACGACAGCTCGACCGCACGGCGATCCGTTTTTTTGAAAATGACTACTACAGTGGAAAGTCTGATTACGGAAGCACGCGCGATCAGGTCAAACAGAGGCTCTACAACATTTTAGGAGTTCGTGAGATCGATGCCGCATTCTCTCCATCCCATCGTACGATAGATATGTTTGAGGCTCTCCAGAATCGCAAAATTGTTCTGGTGAATGCTGACATAGATCTCCTCGGAGAAGATGGCTGTCAGTTGTGGGGGCGAGCCATCTTGGGGTTGACGCTTGCAGCGACATACGCCCGTGGGAAAATCCCGAAATCACAGTGGCACGAAGCATTTGTCTTCATGGACGAGGCCCAGCTTTTTGTGGACGAGGAAAAGACTCCACGCTTCCTTCAATTGGCCCGCGAGTATCGCGTCGGCATCACCCATGCCATGCAAGACCTATCGAGCTCCCTAACAGGCAAACTTCAAGCTGCCATGTCGACCAACACCAGCATCAAATATGCTGCCAGTGTTGAGGCGGACGACCTCAAGTATGTATCCAATGGGCTTCGATGCGATCCGGAATTTATCAGGGCACAAAGGAAAACAAGTTCTCACGCCACATTCGCGTGTTTCGTTCGCAACCTCATGAGAAATCCTGCGTCGGTATCCGTGCCATGGCAACCCTTGCTTCGTGAGCCGCAGATGTCGGACACGCAGCATCGAAAGATGCTAGACCGCAATCGCGCAATCTTTGGTGCCGACGCGCGCGAGGATGCAAAGCAGAAGCCTCCTCTAGAAACGATCTCCGTTCTAGCGCCAGAAGCAACAAGAGAGTTGAATTCCCATACAGGAGAAATTCCGCCCGCAGTTATTCTTCCTCAGGCTGATAAGCGCGTTCTACCGCACGGTAACCCAGACCCCAGCAAACCCACTAAGTGGAAGCGTGGCGCTGACCACTACAAATAACCTCACAATTATTTTTCTCGAACCTAGCCTGTGCGATGTGCCACATAGCGCCTCACGGGTGAGCCAAGTTCCGCATAGCCGCCGTCTATGTTTTCGTTATTGGACGTTCTAGCTATGCATCTATGAATTCACGATGGTCAACTCATCCAATCAAGCGCGCCGGCCAGGTCGTATCGATTCGACCGAACGTCGCTGGCGATATTGAAATCCTCAAGTACCTCGGGCGCTACACAGTTCTGACGGCAGAGGATATCGCAGCGCTCACGAGACGCTCGTACGGCGCGGTAATCGCCCGGCTCAATCTCCTCAAGCGCGAACCAAATAAGTTCATCCAGGTGCATCGCACTCAATTAGAAAGCCCGAGGCTGTATCAATGGAGCGCCCAAGCTTTCCACCTGACCAATAAGGGCATCGCTAAGCTTCAGGAAATCGGTTTTGAGGTGGCGCAGCGCGAACCTTCGATCCACTTCATTCACGCTCTTACGGAAAGCCAGACCGCAGCCTCGTTTGAGATCGGCGCGCGCGAGCGCCTGATCCCCTTCAATGAAATCTTGAACAGCCCGAGCACTCCGAAGCCTATTGTGGAAAGCGGCGATCATTCGATCCCGGTTGCCTTCTGCTACAAGAGCAAGGACTACAACTACAGGCTCACACCTGACGGGCGCCCATTCGGGATCGCCTATTCGGATGATACGTACCGCTTCTGTGTCTTTGAAACGGACTGCGCTTCCGAACCGTTGGTGTCGAGCAACCGGGACCGGCAGGCTATCGAAACGAAGTTGGCGGCGTATCTGACGGTCCTGGAACACCGGCTGTATGAGACCCATTTCGGTCTGCCAAATCTGACCATTCTTTTCACCTCAACGACCAAGACGCGCGTCGAGAACATGATCGCGCTGCTCGCTTCGATGAGTGCCAAATATCTCAATTGCTTTGGATTCACTCAGTTTCCCACAATCATAGGCGATGCACCGCAGCCTACTGATCGCGGCTGGGCCTTCAATCGGCCGTGGCTTCAATCCGGTGGCAAAACCCTGAACCTGCGAGAACACTAATGGAACGAATCGAACGACTACGCGCTTTGCTCAAGCAGAAGGCAGACATCGAGCGCGAGCTCGACACCATTCACAAGCAGCTCAATGAGGAGGCCGGGTTATTGAAAAAGAACCGCAAGCCGCGCAAGAAGAAGGAGGGCGCCGAGGCTCAGATCCAGGCGTGAGCGTGCCTTCTTCGGTGAAGATAAAGGCCTCCGGAAGGAAAAAGAAAATGGTCGTTTGAGACCATGCGTATCGAACATGACTGAAACAGGAGCCTCACAAGCGGGGCTCTTATTTTATTTGGGTATGTGGTCACGGGTTCTCCCGCCAGAACCTAGTGCGCTATAAGTCCATCTTTCGCGGTGACCGAGGCGGACAGGTGTCCCGTTCTGAGCCGAGCCTCGATTGGACGACGTTAACCTGGCCGTTGGGTATGACGCCGAGAGCAACAACAGAAAAAGCGCCCTAGCTGCTTTGTATCTAGCAGCGGCGCGGCTGTCTTCCCGACCCCACATCACAACAGTCTCTTCGCTGGTGCACACGCGCCAAGTCCACCCTCGGCCTCGCTTCTTCAAGGCGACATCATAGATTGGGAATTGATCAGACATTGCACTGCGAAAGGATTGCGAACAGTCTGAGAATAGTTCAAAGGCCTGACCCAATCCACAGGCGCCGACACCGCTTTTTATGCGCCGGTGGGAATTTTCGCTCGAACGAGGTGTTCAAATTAATCTTGGCGGCTGCAAAACTGTTTGAAGGTTAAAGGACCTCAGTATAGCATTGGGAGGTCCGGCTTTGATGAAAGTTTTTAGAAGTGCCGCCTCATTGGCGGGTTCATAGGTACGCCCCCGCACTTCCTCCTCCTGAGATCACGCATCATGTCGTCTCCCAACAAGATAGCGCTCTTCATCGATGGAGCCAATCTTTACGCCACGGCGAAAACGCTCGGTTTCGACATCGACTACAAGCGCCTGCTGGGCGAATTTCAGAGTCGGGGGACGCTTCTACGCGCGTTCTACTACACCGCCGTTATCGAGGACCAAGAATTCTCCTCGATCCGCCCGCTGATCGACTGGCTCGATTACAACGGCTACACCGTCGTCACCAAGGCGACCAAGGAATTCATCGACGCCTCCGGCCGCCGCAAGGTCAAGGGCAACATGGACATCGAGCTTGCCGTCGACGCCATGGAGCTCGCCGAGCACATCGACCAGATGGCGGCGACTTCCGTTCCCTGGTCGAGGCTGTGCAGCGCCGCGGCGTGCGGGTCACCGTGATCTCCACGATCGCCAGCCAGCCGCCGATGATCGCCGACGAGCTGCGCCGCCAGGCCGACGTCTTCACCGATCTCGTCGAGCTGCAATCCAAGCTCGGCCGCGATCCATCCGAACGCCCGGCCCCGCGCGATCGCGAGTCGCGCTATCGCCCACAGCAGGTCCCAGAGCGACAGACTATCGCGGGACTGAAGGGAAATGATAGCGTTCTCGAGGAGTAAATCCGAGCGAGACCGCCGGTGCGATCCAGATGCCGCTAAGGCTCGGTAGCCACAACATCTTTAGTCGTTCGTTCGAGCGCGCCCCCCCGGAGGGATGACCTTGACGAATGAGCCCGGCATTGGCGCCGGGCTAATCGCCAATAAGATTCAGGTGCTCAGCAACGGACCGATTAGAGAAGGCTCTCCGCGGTCGGTCGGTTCGGTTTGCGACATTGGATGCTTGCTTAGCCAGCTTCGCATGATCGTGTTGCTATCTGGGACGCTCCCTGGCGGTGCGCTCGATTGCGCGGAGCTGGCGGAATCTGCGCGCAACAGGAGCCAATAAGTAGCATTCGAAAGCGATGTGAAGCTTAAAGCGAAAATAGTTCCTGTCGGACGCGCTGCCGGGACCTAATCGGCTGCCCCTAAACGACAAATTTAGTTATGTCGAATAATCATGATGACTCCATCGTACAATTAAAAAATACGTTTGGGGAAAACACGGGAGGTTGAAAATGGAATCTGTCCGCCGCTTTCGCGCCATGGCGTCCCTTTGCCGACAGACTGCCGCGCGTGATCCTGAGAGAAGCTGGAAGCTGCTCGCAGAGGCAGAGTACTGGGAGCACCTGGCGGCTGCGGCTCTAGCTCACTGAGCTTCGAACTGGCGATTATTCGACTTCCGTTGTTTTTCGTCCACTCCTTAGTTCAAGTCATATTCAGAGGCAGGTAATGTCCAGTACACGTCAGGTTTATACCTCTGCTGTTCTGCGTGAACGTCTGCAAACGATTGTGGCGGAGCTTAGAGAAGTGGAGAAGCTTCGAAGTCGGCTCCGAAGCCTAGAAGCGAGAACAATCGGCAGAAGACGGCGTGCCAAAGTGAGCAACAGAGCAAGAGCCGTTTGAAGTCGACGCTGGGTCACACCCCTTATTTGCCCCCGCCGGCATACGCTTATGGGTACGCGGAAGAAGCGTTACCTCATTACTTCTCGTCCGTTGAGAAAAATCAAATGAGAATTGCAGAAATCCATCATGCGGTCCGCTGAGAAGTAAATCCGAGAGGGCTGCTTCCTGTTAGCGCTACATTGTGCGTCATCAGATAACGTCAACCCTGCGGCCTACGCCGAACTGTGAATTTCTAATCTGCGTGAGGGTCTGGAAAGTCATGCTATCCAGTAGCCCTGAACTTAAATTAAGTTGAGTTCACGACTACTCTCCGATAAAGCGCTTCTTACGGAGCGCCGACCGTCTAACTTCACTCATTCGGCGCGGATGCATCCACGATTGCGCTGCAAAGGCCCTTTTGGATCTTCTTCTTCACTATCCCGATAATCATCTTCTCTGATGTTTCGTCTGAGGTAAGGTCAAGGCCTAATTTTTTAAAGCCGAACTTCATTCCCAACTCACAGAGTTTTGTGGCGCGTTCCTCGGCGGTGAATGTTTTTCCGTACGGGCACACTTCCTTGCCTCGGATCATTTCGGCTGCTGTCATCAGGGCGCTGACCTCTGGTGCCACCAAAGAACTGCTCTTCTTAAAGACCACTTCAGTTGCATGGCAGAAGGCGTGTCCTCTCAGGATATATACTCTGAACCAAGGGCCAGCCTTTTCTAGCTGTTCCTGGGCCCTTATTTGGGCCTGAGTGGCGATGCCGGCCTCTATATCTAATTCCAATAGATACCGACGATCTTTTATTAAGGTTGGAATACCCTCATCGAGCTGACTCAATGGCCCCCCCGTGGTGGGATCCGGCAGTGAGCCTAAATCGATATTTTGGAGCGACCGGCTATTCGTAGCATCAATTGCTTTGTCTACGATGTCTTCAAAATTAATAGAGTCAGTGCTAGGCTTATCACCCTCCAAATCGAAACGTCCGGAGGCATTACCTTGATCCCGTTCAAATTCTGTTTGCCACTTTTGAACTTGCTCTGCGAGGATTTGCGAATTCTTGTCGACATTCGGCGGAGAGGACTCTTTCAGATTCAAGGCTGTTTTGGATAGCTTTCCTTCTGCAGAAGTGATCCGATTAGTCAATCCATTTTCAACATTCTGATTGAAGCCAAGGAGGGCCTTGGCAAGAGCTTTGAAATGATCCCACGCGATCGCTCGTTGTAGATTAATGTCCGAGCTGCATACTGGCGCGTTACCCTCGCATTTCCGACCAAGAGGAATGTACCCGGCAGAGGAAGATGCTGGAGCGTCAAAATCGCCAAGCGGTGCTGTTACGTTCTTGCCGTCCGACGAAAACTCAATTCGAAATTTAAACTTGCAGTCGTTTGGGTTCCAAGAAGCAGTTACGGTCAAGGGTGTTTGGTTGGAATTTGAGCTCAAGTGCGCGGAAGTCAGTGGGATCCAAACAGAGGGTTTGCTTGCGTCTGAGTGTCGAACAGTGGCGATACGTATGCCATTCGCACTTACATACATTGGATAGTCGTGAGGTTGGTAATCCAACACCGTAATTTTCACGTAACCGACCTGCGCTTGCGCCCTTGAAGCAAGCATCAACATGAGTGACACTAAAAAGATCAGGAGAAACGCTCTATTTTGCACCTGCCGCGCAGAATTCAGTCGCAAGGTCATACCCGTTGCTCCACAATTCCTGGCCAATAGCTTCCGTTAGCTCGGTGTCGTCTGCTGGTGGTTGCCCCGCATCACCTAGAAAGATGTTAATATCCGACAGTAACGATTTAACTTTCACATCGATGTCAGGCGCTTTACCTGCACAAATGTCGGGAAGAACCCTGGTCCATCGTCGCAGAGCGGACTTCAAGTTTTTGGGATCGACGCTGGGATCGCAGCGCAGGTTCGAAATAAGCGATTTCCGATCAACGATATCTGGCTGGGTAATTTTACTCACTGCGACTCGCAATCTATCGGGCGATAATCGAACTAGATCCTCGAGGCTCGCGATCTGAATGGTTAGCGTCGCTCTAGCTAAGGAGCAGGCACCAGAAGCCCCCGCCATCTGGCCCCACGTCAGATTGCGATTAAAAAACCGAGATAGCGCTGCTCTACGAATGACTTTGGCTTGTGTCTCGACAACATCGGGATCCAGACTCTGATTCAATGATTTGTCGGCTCTTTGTTTGATGGGTTTTGCGTAGACGACCTTTTTCAATTGAGCCGACCACTTCGAAAGGTCAGATTGAGCGAAAACGAAATCCAATTTTTCTCTCGGCGCAGGTCCTCTTCCGAGAAGATACGGCGGAATCTGATCGAGATAATCCTGGATAAATTGCCTTGCATCAGTAGGAAATTCCTCGTCGTCCGTCGCGTCCATCATAATTTTGAATGGACTACCGGCGAGCGGTGCAAAAATCGAATCCCAGGTTTGCGAGAGGCTCTGAATATTTTGGTCTGACGTTGCGAAGCGTACGAGGGCCTCCTGGAAACGCTTATTGTTCGTGTCATTCGGATCGTTGGGTATGGCCCAGAGTTGATTTCTGGCGTCTCCTAGGGACGCAAGTTGTAATTCAACGGCCTTATCAGCGCGGCCAGTCGCAGCGGCCGCTGCAGAATCCGCGTTGTTAATCGCGCTTTCGAGAACCTTCTGTTTTTCCTCCAATCTCTTGGCCGCGATTTCCGCATCTTTGCATTGAGCCAGCTTGAATGCCTTGGCCCGCTCAAACGCAAGATCAATGTCTGCCAGAGAGCCGTTGTTTGGATTCGCAACGATAGATGCGTTCGCGCTTCTGCACTTTTCTAGACTGGCCGTAATTGTCGAGCCGACGGCCATCGATCCAAGCCAAACAGTTAGCAGTGCAGCCGCTGTGCAGGTTCTTGGCTTCATTCTTTCAGCTCCGGCACCTTGCGGAGTGCTGACGCGAATTGCTTGTAGATGTCTTCAATCAAAGATTGGATACGAACCTCTACGCCGTATTCCATTCCCGGGCCGGGCGGTAGCGTGGAAATTGCATCCGCTACCTTGATCGCCAGTTGATCGCCAACGTTGGAATCCTTAGCAGCTGCGGCCAAATGGCCAATGATCGATTGTCGCAGGGCATCTGTCTGGTGCTCAGTTTTGTCGTTCAAAGTCTCCAGTATTTTAATGGCTCTCAAATTATTCTTTGCCGACTTCACCAGAAGCTGCACTGAATTTTCAAACTCTCGCGCCGAAGATGCCTTGGCCGTTTGCAGCGTAGCTGAATGGATTGCTTGAGCAAACGCGGATGCATCAAGCTCGTTGAGTCCTCGATATCCAGCCAAGAGCGGGACTCGTGGATCATTGGACTTCTTTGTGGCTAAATCAATGATCTTCCATAATAGCTGCTTCCTTGCTGCCACTTTAGCGTTCGCGGCGGCGATCTGAAAGCTTATTATATTTACGAGCGCAGTTCTCGTAGCTTCCGCACTCGCACGTTGGGGTTCGAGAGCAGCGCTGATCTTGTCTATGCTATCCCCTGATATAGCCGCCACTTTCGTTGCGAGAGCGGAATAGTCAATGCTATTGCGATATGCAATCAGAGCTGGTCCCGCTTGTCTGAACAGACTTTCCGCGTCGATAAGTGGAGCCTCTGCCGAGATTAGGCCGCCACGCGGAGCGGCGGAAGGTTGAAGTAGGCTTGATCCGGGGTCATGTCGTC
>NZ_JADPKQ010000258.1:0-19298 GCF_023074015.1 Bradyrhizobium sp. 142 | reverse complement strand
AAGGGTTCGGGCTGGATCACAACGAGAGCAGATCCTGGCATGGCTGGCACCGTCATGTGTCCTTGGTGATGCTCGCCTTCGCCATGATGGCCGCGATCCGACATCGCGCTAATCCGCCACCGCCCAAAAAAACCAAACGCCGCCCCCCGGCAAAAGCCAAAGCATAACCACGCCGCCGCTGATCCGTTGGTCAATCCAGGAAATCCGCCGCATTGCCATCAGACTTGCTCGAAAGCGTATTCAACCCGCACGTATCATCGCATGGTCTTTCTGGCGCAGAGCTCATCAGGCTGCCGCTCAACGCGCTCATGTCAAATCAAAAAGACAACTGTAATGCTAGGCCGTCCTAATGACGCAGCGCATAACGCAAAGCCTTCGCCGTGTCGCTCTTCTGCGCAAGGTGATCAAGCGTCGCCTCAAACCACTGCTTTAAGGCTGCAGCCAGAGGCCGGGCATGCGCTTGTCGGCCCGCGCGACGCTCGGCATCCGATCGGCCGCGGAGGGCTTTCTCGACCGCGTAGAGCTGGGCGATACGCTCGAGGGCCTCGCGGGCAACCGGAGCCGGTGCCGGCGAAGCCTCGCGCTCGATCTTCACAAACTGGCGCCGTAGATGCGACCAGCAGAAGGCGAGCGTACCGGACAGGGCGTCCGCACGCGTCTCTCGGGTCATGGTCTTGTAAGCCTCATAGCCATCGCAATGGATGATGCCGCGGTACCTCTCAAGCAGCCTCAAGCCCTGAACGGCGCCGCGGCCCGGTGCATAGACGTAAACCACGCCAGGTGGGTCAGGTCCGGCCCAAGGCCTGTCATCGCGCGAGAGCGCCCAGAAGTAGCCGGTTTTGGTCCTGCCGCGCCCCGGATCCAGCACCGGCGCCGGGGTCTCATCGACACAGAGCTTCGGGGACCCGAGCAGAAGCTCGCGCAGACGATGCCACAAGGGCTTCAATTCCTGGGCGGCGTAGCCGACCCAGAAGGCGAGCGTGGAACGATCAATGGCAATTCCGTGGGTCGCCAGCATCTGCGCCTGGCGGTAGAGAGGCAAATGCCAATGATACTTGGCGTCGATCACATGCGCGACGAGCCGCTCGGTAGGCAATCCACCCCTGATCAGTCGCTCGGGAGCAGCGTGCTGGAGAACGACGCCCTGGCAGGCGCGGCAGGCCAGTTTGGGCCGGCGGGTGACGATTACGCGATACTGCGCCGGTACGACGTCCAGCCTCTGGCTCTCATCGTGACCAATCTCAACGAGATCGCCTTTGCAGGACGGGCAGCAGGTTGCAGCCGGCATCAGCGTTTCAACGATGCGTGGCAAATGCTCCGGCAACTGACCGCGATTGGCCCTGCGCTCGGCAGCTCTCTTCTCGCATGTTTTGGGATTGGCACGATCCTCGGCTGCTTCGAGAGCCGCGACGGCCTGATCGATATCCTCCAGAACAAGCTGTAGCTGATCAGCGTCAAGCTTTTCCGAGGATCGACCGAACTGCGCATCTTTTGCAAGCTTGAGCAACCGCTCGAGTCTGGCGCAGCGCTCCAGCAGAGCTGCGGCAAAGGCACGCAACTCGGCTGGATCGCTCGGCAGCACATCAGGCAAATCACTCATTGGCCCGAGTCTGCCATGCTTCGCGCCCCGATGCAGCGAAGATTTTATGCCCTACGCAAGTGCTTTCGGCTGCGGGATTCGAGGTGCGTGCATGCGTGTCCAATCCATGCCGGCCAGAAGCGCCGACAGCTGCGCGGCGTTCATCCGCATCACACCGTCAACAACCGGCGGCCATTTGAAGGCGCCGCCCTCAAGCCGCTTCCAGTACAGCACAAGGCCACTGCCATCCCAAACGACGATCTTCACCCGATCGGCACGCTTCGCACGGAAGACCACTGCCACGCCCTTCATCGGATCGTGGCCCAGCGTGTCCTTCGCCAAGAGTGCCAAGCCATCCGCGCCCTTCCGGAAGTCTACAGGTCGGGTCGCAACGTAAATCATAAGGCCAGCGGGAGCCGTCAGCATGAACGTGTCCGGCGTAATGCGACAAACGCATCACTCAGCACGGCAAGCCCAGGCGTTCCGCGCACCTCCACCCGTGCCCCCAGGAACTCAACCGTAACAGCGGCAGCCTCCGGCGATCCGGAGGGCGCGGCAGCCGCCGGCAGCGACGTCTCCGACACCAAAGGCACGAATGATAGTGTATCCGCCGAAGCCGGCAGCACCAGTTGACCTGAACGCGCCCGGCGCCGCCAGTCATGCACCTGCTGCGGCCGGCAGCCATGGCGGCGTGCGATATCTGTTACAACCGCACCTGGCTCCAGGCTTTCCGCGACAATCTGTGCCTTCAAATCATCCGGCCACTGCTTCCGGCCTGCGCCAGCATACACTTCGATACGCTGCGTCAACGGTCGTCTTATGTCGTCCGAATGGTCGTCCATTATGAGCACCCTTGCCGAAGATGACTCTTCTAACCGTGCTCCCAAGGCTGCGCACAGAGAATCTGAAGGGCCTCGGCGCCACGCTTACAGTTCAAGAGAGGCGATCATGGGTCCGCGGCGCCAGTTCCTCGGAGTCGCCTTCTCCATCATCACGGGCAAGAAGCGCAGCGGTCGGCAGACCGCGGTGAGGTTGCGATCGAATGGTAAGCCTGAGCACCGTCAGGCCGCTTGGCGTCATGCCATCTTGTGCTTCTTCAGATCCATGCTCAGACGTCCCTCGGCAGATCTCTTCCGGATCAACAAGGTGTTCACCGCCTGGCCGTTCCTGGGCTCGAGAGACATTCGGTAACTTGCGTGCCGCATTCATTTCCCATCGGCCGTGTCCATAGCGAGTACGGGGCCTATACGGCTCGAATGATCGCAAGTCTTCGATCGTCAGTCCATTGAACCTCAGATGGCTCTGATGCGCCGCAGTCGGCGCGAATGTACTCCTCACCTGACCAGGTAGTGTCCCGATCGCTGTTGACGGTGTACAGCAATACTATCGCCGCATTCGCTATATCGGCCAGAGTACAGACATGAATAGCCTAGTTGATCCGCTGCACGTCCGACAATTGCTATATGATCATGCCGCCGCCACAACTGGCTCAATCGCACTGATCACGTCAACAAAAGCGCCCAACGTCTCCAACTTTCCCAAGAAACTCACGAAATCGGCTTTGATGGACCTCGACAAAAATCGACTTCGCGTTTTACATGCCCTTCGAGCGTATGAACTTTTACCCCCAGCTTTACAGAGCATCTTGCAGAGGTGTTTGGCGCTGACCCGCTCCAACATGCCCATCCTCACGACGGTCTATAAGATTATGCCCGGTAATAGCCTTCCATTGGGATGGGTTAAGCGCGAACAGCATCTGGACAGGCATACCCAAAATCGTTGCAGGAGTAGCAATCGGGAGCCCTTTTGCCATGATTTCGTATTTGGCGTGGTAGCAGCGATGGCTGGACGGGTCGTTGCGCAATACGGATATGCGCATCAATGAAGCCGGAGAGTCGGCTGAGGCTCTCAAGGCGTCCGATATTAACTACCTCGGCGATGATTGTCTCCACGAACGCCGCGTGGCGGCGCATGCCAAGACGGGCGGCCGGGGCTTGCTGCTGTCCGGCGATGCACAGCGAGAGGCAGTGATCCGCTGCTTCCATGCCGTGCCTGGCCGACGACAACTGGGCACGCCATGGTAAATACCGGCAATCTTCGTGTACGAACGCCCGGTATCTTGTTCCGTTTCTGACAGACCTAAAAAGATGGTTCGGGCGGGTGATTTGGAGCCAACACCAGCTGAACAAATCGGTGCAGATGACACGTTCCCCGGTAAATGAATGATTGACAAAAGATTTCGCTACTGACGCAGCGTTGCTTGGCATCCCAACAAAATGAGGCGGTTGCCCATAAGCGTCAGCGATCTTTCCAAATGCAGCCACTTCGCACCAGTCTGTGGTACCAACGCGACGACCTCACTGCAGAGAAGCAGCCACGACATCGCCGTTGAAATCTATCCGATCGAAAGCCGCACAATGTGTCCGCGATCCGACACTAGGCAGGTGGATGGCGGAACCTGCGAACTCGGCGGCATGCGAGGCGAGCGGCTCGTTTATTCGGACGGACGGGTCTGCTGCACAGCAGTCAATATCAGCGTCCGCATGTACAATCGTATGCAGCTTGGTTCTCTTCGCGGCAAAGCAGTGGAGGCGCATTGAAGGAGTGCTCCAATGCATCACGCGCCAGCTTGCGTGTCAGAGTCGTTCGCGATTGACACGAGAGGAAGCCTTGCCTGCCGGGAGCGGCGTGAACCCGTGCGGGCGAGCGGTCGGCCAATATCATCGCGGCCATCATGGATTCGTGAGAGCCGATTCGACTGATTCATCGTCCGCTTTTCTGATCGAATTGGTTTCTCATGAGAGCCGTCGAAGTGAGCCTGGCACAATCATCTTCTTTCAAGGCATTTCGCACGCGCAACGGACACCGGCGAGCTTCAGGGCGTGTTCAATCGCTGTGGTACGAACTTTGCTACGGCTGATTGGGTTCTTTCTGGCGAAGAAGCTCAAAATCAGGAGAGTACTACGATGAACGAAACGAGTATGAGCAACAATGTCATTCCGCGTACGGACGTCGTCAAACGCGCAGCCCGTATCGGCGCTGAACTCAGGAACATCAAACTGTCGGGCGACCTGCCTGACCAGACGATCGCCGCGATTAATAAGGTTCTCCTCGAGCACAAGGTCATCTTTTTCCGTCAGCAGGGTCATCTCGATGACGCAGAGCAGGAGCGCTTCGCTCAGCGCTTGGGAAAGCTTGTGCCGCATCCGACAATCAATGTCACCAAAGGAACGGCTTCGATGATTGAGCTTGATTCTGCCTGCGGCGGTAGCCGGGCCGACTTCTGGCACACCGACGTGACTTTCGTGGACGCCTATCCCAAAATTGCAGTGCTGCGCGGTGTTGTAATTCCACCATTCGGCGGTGATACGGTCTGGTCAAACACCGCGACCGCCTATCTCGAACTGCCGCCGCCGCTTCAACGGCTTGCTGACGAGCTCTGGGCCGTTCACAGCAATGCCTACGACTACACTGTAATGGCCCGCGCCAGCATGGCTGATAAGAAGCATTTTGACGAGATCTACACCAGAACGATCTATGAGACTGAGCATCCCGTGGTGCGTGTCCATCCCGAATCCGGCGAGCGTACGATTGTGCTCGGCGATCTGGTCCAGCGTTTTATTGGTATTCCAAAATATGATGGCCAGAGGCTATTCGACCTATTCCAGTCACATATCACAGCTCCCGAAAACACCGTGCGGTGGAATTGGAAGGAAGGTGATATCGCGATTTGGGACAACCGCGCCACTCAACATTACGCGGTCAATGACTACGGCGCTCAGCATCGGGTCGTGCGTCGCGCAACCATTGACGGGGAAGTGCCCGTGAGCGTCGACGGCCGGCGCAGCGTAACGCGCATCAAAGCCGCCAAACAGCCGTCCGCGAAACTGACGCTTTCGTAGATGTCACGGACATGCGGCCTATCCAGACCCCGCTTGGCTGACCGTCTCGTCGGGCCACGCAGCGGTTGAGCCGCATTGCGACAGATCATTCACGAGAAAGGCGGTTGGTAATTTCAGGAAGTCGCCAAAGATCTCGGACGCGCAAACCAAGCTAAAACAGTTCGGAAAAACAACCAGCGTTCGGGCCCTTTGCTGTCCAGGCAGCCGTTGCGCCTGACATGAACTCGGGGGTGCGTTCCTGATCGTAGCAAAGCGCCTTTCAAGTCGCTGTCAGCGCCGCTCCACAGCCGTAACGCCTTTGAGAAAGGCCTGTGCGCGACGCGTGTGGCAAGATCGTCGCAGCAAACACCTCGGGGCCGTCAAAAAGACCAGCCCGCTCTAGCAACTAACGATTCTTAATCGCTACCTCTGCATCCGACAAGGGCGGGATGAGAGAGGTATTGTAACGCCGCGAGCTTCCGTCGGCAACGAGTCACGCTGCTGGCATGGTCGTTGCTACTGAGGCTGGCAATACAAACTGAGCGGAGGGCGGACTCTAATCAGTGGCGTAAGACGAACCCGAGAGAAACGAGCAGCCGGAAACAGCTGTCTCATCCTGCGGTTGATGGAGAGCGATATGCTTTCGGCGTAACTAAACACCGCACGTCATCTGTCGCAGACAAGTCCTCCATCGCGAGGGCCCATCCTAAGCGTCACTGCGTCCCCCAATTCCCTGACAGGAGAATAGAAAAAGCTGCTGCTCGAGCTATTGATCCGGAGTCGGTCAAGTCGTCTCGCTGATCGAGTTTCTGGAAGAGAAAGGCGCCTACTGAGCGAAACGCGGAGGCGCGGTCTCAATGAATGTGCAAGAGCAAATTGAACTCGACCCAAAACGGAAAACCGATGAAGATCACCGCTGTAAGCACTTACATCCTTCAGGCATCGCTCTCGCAATCCGCTGCCTGTTCGCGATTTTGGTATGACACGCGTACGGCTATGCTGGTCGAAATCCAGACGGACCAGGGGGTCGTCGGCTGGGGCGAATGTTACGGCCCGGCGCAGATAACGGCCGCTGTGGTCGATTGCGTCGCACCATGGCTGATCGGGGAGGATCCGCTCCACTCCGACAGTCTCTGGCGCATGATCTATGCGCGGCTGCGTGATCACGGTCAAAAGGGCGTGGTGATTCAGGGCTTGGGCGGCATCGATCTTGCGTTGTGGGACATCAAGGGCAAGTATTTTGGCGCTCCCGTGCATCAGTTGCTGGGCGGCGCGGAGCGCAATGAGATAACGGCCTACGCTACCGGCCTTTATCGGCGCAAAGAAGGCGACCCGATCCGCTATCTCCCTGAGGAAGCTGCCGGATACGTTGCCGAAGGATTTTCTGCAGTCAAGCTCAGGGTCGGCTTTGGTGTCGACGAGGATACGGCCGCTACGCGCGCCGTGCGCGAAGCAATCGGCCCGTCCGTGGCACTGATGGTGGATGCGAATCACGCCTATGATAGTATCGCTGCAATCCGTCTGGGACGGATGATCGAGCAGTACGACGTCAGCTGGTTCGAGGAGCCGGTGCCACCAGAGGATATTGCTGGCTATCGTGCGGTAAAGTTGGCGCTGTCGATTCCAATCGCCGGCGGCGAATGTGAGTTTACCCGCTTTGGCTTTCGCGAGCTGTTCGTCTCCCGCGCCCTCGACATCGCTCAGCCGGACACTTGTGCCGCGGGTGGCCTATCCGAGTGCAAGAAGATCGCCGATATGGCGGAAGCTTTCGGCATCCGCTATAACCCCCATGTTTGGGGCACCGGGATTGCGATCGCAGCGTCCCTCCACCTGCTTGCCGTTCTGCCACCGCACACGCCGCCTTCGCTTAATCCCATCGAGCCGATCCTTGAATTCGATCGCACCGAGCATCCGATCCGGCAGGCGATCCTCGTGGAGCCGATCGAGCACGCCTGTGGCATCGTCCGCGTGCCCGACGGACCCGGCCTCGGCATCGAGATTGATCGCAAGGCACTGGCGCGATTTGTTGCGCGGTAATGCGCTAGTCGTCGCGCAGCTCTAGAATCGCTGGATTTGCAGGCGTTGGTCAGCCAGCCGAGTTCGCGACTTGCGCCAAACATCGGATGATCCGCTTCGTGGCGAAGCGATGCTGTGCCAGTACTCGGCCCGCTTGGCCACTCGGGTACGATCGTCAACGCGCTGACCTGCGTGGTGCTGTCGTCTAAACTCTGTTCTGGGCGAACTCGGATGTGATTACGATGTCTGGACCGACGTGCCGACAAAAAGTGGATACATTGGTTGGTTGTACGGTCCTCTCTTACCCGGCGACCGTCTTGATCCAGCCGAATGCCTCCTCAATTGCGGATGCGCTGGCTGACGGCGTAGCCGCCGTGCCGGGTCGTTCGCGCGTCAATCGCAGGGCTACGGCGGTTGGTGTTCTGTGCAATATACGGCTCACGTTCATCGAACGCAGCCCGTTGACGAAGTCTTCTGCATCGTAGGCTTTGTCGGCGCCAAGCGTGATCGCCGTCGGCCGGTCGGCACGAAGGCTGAATAGTCGCCATTCTGGATGTAGAAGTGGCCGACGAGCCTGCGCGCGCTGCCGATCATAACGCATCCGCGAGCGCAGGACGGATCATTCTCGTCGTGCCCTTCCCATGAGAACTCGGCGCAGGGCAGCCGCAGCAGATTGTAGACGGTGGCAGCGAAGGTAAAGGCCCATGCGACGCGATCACGACCACGGAAGCTGGAGCCATCGCCGGGCGCCGTTCGACAACCGGACGATGCTGGTTAGTCTCGACCGCGCAATTTGGTTTCATTGCCGGTTTCGTGCCGACGACTGGCTGCTTTACGCGCACGAGTCGCCGAGTGCGCAGGGCGGACGCGGTCTCACGCGCGGCCTGATCTTCAAGCCGAACGGTACGCTGGTCGCGTCTGTCGCCCAAGAGCTGATGGAGAACCGCCACGGCCTGCTGGTCGACGCCTGCCTGACGCAGGCTGACGGGCATGCCGAGCGGATGGCCGCTCTGTTTTGTGCGACTTCTGACAGCGATATGGCGGCTGTCGGGATCAAAACAGTTTTCAGCATGCGAACCCAGCGGATTAAGAAGCTTAAAGAGCTCTAACGTGCTGGCACGGTCATTGCTATTGAAAGGCGGCAACACTGAGCGAGGGAGTGCTTATGTGATCAGACGCGTAACACGGGCCGAAAGAGAAAACGAGCACGCCGGAATACCCGCCCATCATTGAACTTTTGGCAGAGAGAAATATGCCCTTAGTGAAACAAATCACTTCGTTATGTCGCACCGATGCATTGACGAGGCTGGCTACTCACAGAGCATATTAGCTGCATCGGCCAAGATCGCGATCCTTATCTCGTCCAGCATTTGCCGGACGAGACTCAATGCTTGGCATCACCCGGGACTAGATATTGGAGTTCGGCCGAGTCGTGTGCCCGTTCTGTGCGCCGGTACGCTTGTTAGCTCCGTGTCCATGCAGAAGCTATTCCAACTGCTGATTTCACGCACGAGTCGGAAGCAAGAGCTCAATAGCTCGCCGACAAATCTCTTCCGGGAGGATCTGATGGATCTTGCATTTACAAAAGAAGAGCAGGCGTTTCGAAAGGAGGTGCGGGAGTTCCTAAGGGAAAACGTGCCGCCGGAAGTGCGATATAAGCTGGTTGAAGGCCGGCATCTGTCGAAAGACGAGATGGTCGCCTGGTGGCGCATCCTCAACAAGAATGGCTGGTGCGTCAGCCACTGGCCGAAGGAACATGGAGGCACAGGCTGGACCTCGGTGCAGCACTATATTTTCAAGGAGGAGCTTCAGATGTATCCCGCGCCAGCGCCGCTCGCCTTCGGCGTCTCGATGGTTGGGCCAGTCATCTATACCTTCGGCAACGAAGCGCAGAAGAAGCTTTATCTGCCGCGCATCGCCAACATGGACGATTGGTGGTGTCAGGGGTTTTCCGAGCCGGAATCCGGCTCAGACCTAGCGTCGCTGAGGACCAAGGCTGAGCGCAAGGGCGACAAGTACGTCATTAACGGCCAGAAGACCTGGACCACTCTGGCCCAATATGCCGACATGATGTTCTGCCTCTGCCGCACCGACCCGAGCGCAAAGAACCAGAGCGGCATCTCCTTCATTTTAGTCGACATGAAGAGCACGGGCATCACGGTGCGTCCGATCCAGACCATCGACGGCGGTTATGAGGTCAACGAGGTATTCTTGGATGACGTTGAGGTCTCCGTGGAAAATCTGGTCGGCGAGGAGAACAAGGGCTGGAGTTACGCAAAGTTCCTGCTCGGAAATGAACGCACCGGAATGGCGCGTGTCGGCATCTCCAAAGAGCGCATACGCCATCTTAAAGCGGTGGTCTCGAAGTTCGTATCCGAGGGGGGGCCGATGATTGAGGATTCCGCCTTTCGTGAGAGGTTGACCTTCTGCGAAATCGAGCTGAAGGCGCTGGAACTGACGCAGCTCCGCATTCTTGCTGATGACAGGACCGAGGGCAAAGGCAAGCTGAATCCGGTTTCCTCGGTGCTGAAGATCAAAGGCTCGGAACTCCAGCAGGCTACAACCGAACTTTTGATGGAAGTGGTCGGGCCGTTTGCTGCCCCCTACCATGAGAATTTCGGCTCTTCAAACGAGGCAATGAATTGGACCGCGCAGATCGCGCCGAGCTACTTTAACACCCGCAAGGTCTCAATCTATGGCGGCTCCAACGAGATTCAGCGTAGCATCATCGCCAAGGCGGTGCTGGGACTTTAGTGCCCTTCCCTGGGTGACGCGGCAGACGGCGGCCCCCGCACGCTCGCGGAAGGATCGCTTTACCCCGGCCGTACGCGCCGGCCTCTCCCTGCATCCGCCTTCGCTGAGGTTCTGCCGAACAAAAGCGGGCAAGCTGAAGGGAAGGTCCGCAGAGATGTTTTAGAGGAACCAGACAACATGGATTTTGATTTGTCCGAGGAGCAGCGGCTGCTCAAGGAAAGCGTCGATGGGCTTCTAACCGACGTCTATGATTTCGGGGCGCGTAAGAAATACAGGAAGGAGAAAGGCGGGTGGAGCAAAGTCATCTGGAGTCGCCTCGCGGAGCAGGGCCTGCTTGGCCTGTCTTTTGCGGAAAGTGATGGCGGTTTCGGCGCCGGCGCGGTGGAGAGCATGATTGTCATGGAAGCGCTCGGCCGCGCGCTGGTATTGGAGCCCTATCTTCCGACTGTCGTGATCGGCGGCGGCTTTCTGCGGCATGGCGGTTCGACCGCGCAGAAGGCCGCGCACGTGCCCTCGATCATACGTGGGTCCAAGACCTTTGCTTTCGCCCAGCTCGAGAAGAACTCCCGCTATGATCTTCACGACATCACCACGTCGGCGAAGAACAAGGGCGACGGTTGGGTCGTCGACGGCGAGAAAGTAGTCGTGATCAACGGCGAGAACGCCGACACTCTGGTTCTCACGGCGCGCACCATGGGCGCGCGACGCGACAAGAGTGGCGTCGGCGTCTTTCTCGTTCCCGCCAACGCCAAGGGCATCGCGAAGAAGACCTATCCGACTCAGGACGGCCTGCACGCCGCCGACATCACCTTCACCGGCGTAGAGGTCGGCACGGACGCTGCGATTGGCGATCCAGAAAACGCGCTGCCGCTGATTGAGTACGTGGTCGACGAGGCCCGTACCGCGCTTTGCGCGGAAGCCGTCGGCGCCATGGATGAATCGCTTAAGATCACTGTGGAATATCTCAAGACGCGTAAGCAGTTCGGCGTGCCTATCGGCAGCTTTCAGAGCCTGCAGCACCGCGCCGCCGACATGTTCGTCGCGATCGAACAAGCGCGCTCGATGTCGATGTTCGCCACTATGGCTGCCAATTTCGACCATGCCGCCAGCCGCGCGAGTGCGGTAGCAGCGGCAAAGGTTCAGGTCGGCAGGAGCGCCAAATTCATCGGCCAGCAATCAATTCAACTGCACGGCGGCATCGGCATGACCATGGAGGCCAAGGTTGGCCACTATTTCAAACGCCTGACCATGATCGAGAACACGTTTGGCGATACTGGTTATCACCTTCGCCGCGTCAGCGAGAGCGCGCCCTGGCAAGAGCTGTGTTCGGGCTGAGCCAACAGCGACGCAATGATCGTGATGGTTGGCATTGTTTCCGTTCCAGCTAACGCTTCAGCGGGACTAGGTTCTAGTCATCTGGAGAAGGTCATCACGTTACATGACAATTCGAATCTCTATCCAGGAGAGCGCTTGTGGTGAATGCAGGTGTGCGAGGTCGGCCGATCCCTCCGTTGATGCTGAGCTCGCGGGAGCAGGCGTACTTGGAAAGGAAGTTGGTGGTCAGCGTGTCGCGCGGTCCTTATCTGAGCGGTGCAGCGCGATCCTGCGATGCCGACGGCCTGCCGAGCAAGTCTGTGGCTGAATCACTGCACCTTGCACCCGAGTTGTTCAATGAAATGCGTGAGCCATCCACTCCGACGGAACTATGGAAGGGCTAGGAACTCAGCGCCTCAATAGATTCATCTGGGGCTCCCCAGAATTCGATGTCATGTCCATCATTACGATAGCGGCAGCAGTTTCGAAATTAAGACTTCGATCTGAGCGCCGTGCACTGTTCCTGACCCCTTCGAACTTCCATCCGGGCAGCAGCGCAGCTATGCCGCCTCAATCGACAGCTCGACGCGCGGAGTGCGTTGCCCTCGCTGCCGGGGGGCGAGGCGCGGGATCTTTCGCACTAGCTAACAGGCACCGGTCAGCCGGAATTGTTCAGGACGCTATCGGAGCTCGCGAGACTCTCATGCGCAAACTACAGGCGCTCGACCGCGCTGCAAAACAGCTCGCTGACCTAATGGTCATCAACTGTGTCCGACCACTACGGATCCGACCTAGAGTCAATGCATCGCGGGCAGGCCAGGAGTCAATATGACCGATTCGCCTAACCTCAACATCTCCCGCGTCGACGGCATTACTGGGCCGCTGCACTTTGCCACGTTTCGGCGCATTTGGCTGGCGAGCCTACTGTCGAACCTCGGCATACTGATCCAGGGCGTGGGTGCGGCCTGGGCTATGACAGAGATGGCGTCCTCAGCCGATAAGGTTGCGCAGGTGCAGACGGCTTTGTCGCTGCCGGTAATGCTGATCTCTGTGCCGGCCGGTGCCATTGCCGACATGTACGATCGCCGCATTGTGATGCTGGTTGCGCTCTCGATCTCGCTCTGCGGCGCGACTGCGTTGACTGCGCTCGATTGGTCCGGCCGTACCACGCCGGATCTATTATTATTGTTTTGCTTTGTGGTCGGCAGCGGCATGGCTTTGACGGGTCCGGCTTGGCAATCCTCAGTCAACGAGCAGGTGACGGCCGAGACGTTGCTGGCCGCAATTGCCCTCAATGGCATTAGCTACAACATCGCGCGCAGCTTCGGACCCGCTATCGGCGGCATTGTAGTTGCGACTGCGGGAGCAGTGGGAGCCTTTGCGATCAACGCATTGCTCTATCTGCCCCTGATGGTGACGCTGATCCTCTGGAAACGTGTCCCGGAGCCGTCGCGGCTGCCGCGCGAAAAGCTGAGCCGCGCAATTATCTCAGGCGGGCGCTACATCGCGAATTCGCCTTCAATCAAGATCGTGCTAATTCGCGCCTTCGTAACCGGCGCCCTCGGCAGCGCGACACTGGCGCTGATGCCACTGGCCGCCCGCGACCTCTTGCAGGGTGGCGCAGAAACTTACGGCATCATGCTGGGCGCGTTCGGGTTCGGCGCAGTTGTAGGCGCTTTTAACATCGGAGGAATGCGTAGGCGCATGAGCGACGAGACCGCGGTTCGCAATTGCATACTGTCGATGAGCGGCGCGATCGCGACAGTAGCGCTTAGCCACAATCCGATATTGACAGCCGCGGCTCTGGTCTTGGCGGGCGCGGTATCGATGATGATGTGGGCTCTATTCAGTATTAGCGTGCAGCTCTCCGCTCCGCGATGGGTTGCGGGCCGCTCTCTCGCGGCTCTGCAGGCTGCGATCTCCGGTGGCATTGCCGTTGGCAGTTGGGGCTGTGGCCGTCTCACCGATGCAGTCGGTATCACAATCACGCTGCTCGTTTCCGCCGCACTGATGCTGCTCCTGCCGCTCCTTGGGCGCTGGCTGCGCATGCCGCAGATTAATGAACGCGGCGAGGATAGTGAGATGCTTGCTGATCCCGAGGTGCGGCTCCCGCTCGCCTACCGCAGCGGCCCTCTAGTGGTTCAGATTGAATATCGGGTGGCCACGGAAAAGGCGCGCGCCTTCCACAATGTGATGCAGGACGTACGGCTCTGTCGGAAACGCAACGGCGCTTATGGCTGGTCGATTGCGCGTGATATCGCTGATCCCGAACTGTGGACCGAGCGGTATCACTGCCCAACATGGCTCGATTATTTGCGCCAACGCAACCGATGGACGCGATCGGAGCGCGCGGTAGATGAGAAGGCGACAGCTTTCCACATCGGCCCTGAGCCCGTGCGTGTCCGTCGCATGCTGGAGAGCCCGTTCGGATCAGCACGGTCGAAGGAAGATGTGCCAGACGGCGCAGCGAGCGTGCTCTAGGACTGGTTGCGAGTGCGGCGAGAGGCACTAGGTGTTTAGTCCCGAGCTTTGATGGTGCATTTTGTCGCACGAAAAGGGTGCGATATGGGATAAGTCCTACACGGCTACGCCACCACGACAGAGGCAGTCCGTCGAGCAAGACAAAATTGGAGAGCCTGAGCGCACTCGCCAAGCGTTACGGCATCAACCAGAAGATTGTCGCGAAGTGCAAGTAGGTCAAGACCATCACCGATCGCTCGACAGGCCCAAGGAAGCCAAGTCGACGGTTCTTTCCATGGAGGAGGGAGCAATCATTGTTACTTTCCGGCGACATAGTTGCCGCACTCGACACGATCCTCTCTGCATGGCTGCCTCCAGCGCCACGGCATCAACCGATTGCCGGAGAAGGCGGCAAGCCTTAAAAGACAAAGCTCATCCAATCGGCTATTTTCATATCGGCATCGCTGAGCTTCAGACCACTGAAGGCAAGCTCGACCTCGATCGTCAAGAAATATGTGACGACACGGGCCGAGGTCGTGACTGAAGGCAGAATCCGCATGCTTCGGCTGGTCGAGAACAAGACGCTCGGCAAGGAACGCCGTCGGCTATCCGCCGGAGTCCATGCATGGCCGCCGCAGCGTCCAGATCACGTGATCGCTGCAGCTCGACGTCCGCTTCGCGCGTCGAGATCGGGGACGATCTTTCGACCTACACGGCCAGAGTGTTCGCGCCGGTGCCAGAATGATCTTGCTCGAGGCCCTTTCGGCGACCGAACAGGACGTTCTTCGTCCTGGTGTATCGTCTGAAGTAGAGGAGAAGAGTCCGGGGCAAGCCTCGACGTAAAGGCTCGAGCGCCTGAATCTGGCTCTTCCCATCGATGCTGGGCAGAAAGGGCATATTCGGCTGGGATAGGTAAAGGCGGACCATATCTCGCACTTTATCGACGAACAGCGGATCAATCGACAGCTCGAATTTCTCGCCACGGTATCGCACGGTAGCCACTTCGGCGGATCATGGTGTGGGAAAGGCCATTCTCAAGCGAATTGACCAGTGCGGTCCACAACGTCCAGTCCGATCACCACAGCATCTGCTCGTTGTTGATAGTTCGAGTGCGCCATGACGGGCCCTCGTAAAACAGCCCACACAGCGATCATTGTCATCCGCTGCGAGTGGTCCGGACGATCGTAAATGAGGCGCTGGAGACGCTGGAGCGAGGCTTTGCCACGCTCTATTCACCGATCGGCCGGCTATCGATCTCGCCGGAGAAGCTGATGCAGTGGTGCGAAGACCAACTCGCTCTCGACAGGACGCCTCGTCAGTACACTCGCCCCTACTTCCGCGCGGCGGGTTGATTCAATCGGCGTCGACGACCCAGCTTGGGACGATTCGGTGTTCTCAAGCACCGAGACCGGTTGCTGGAGGGCTACATTGCGGCCAAGTTGCTGGTGGCGATGCTGGCCCAGGCCAACGTGAAGAGGCTTCTGTCGAACGATCACTTTTCGGTTGACGGCTGATCGAGGCCTGGGCCTCGATCAAGAGTGTCAAGCCGAAGGATGGCCCCGGCGAGCCGCGGCGGGCGCATGACCATGCAGACTTTTCATGGCCAAAAAACGCTCCCATGCTTCGACCACCGATCCGGACGCCAGGCTGACCGCAAGGGCAAAGGCAAGGAGACGAAGCTGTGCTTCATTGGGCACGGGCTGATGGAGAACCGCCACGGCCTGCTGATCGACGCCTGTCTGACGCAGGCCGATAGGCAGGCCGAACGGGTGGACGCGCTGCACATGATCGGGCCTCGTGCCGACCGGGCGACAGCAATCAGACTTGACGCGAAAAGCCTGCGATGCAGAACACTTCGTCAACGAGCTGCGCTCGATGAACGTGACGCCGCACGTTGCACAGAACACCAACGGCCGTAGCTCTACGGCAGCTATGCTGTCACCCAGCGCATCCGCAAGCGGATCGAGGAGGGATTCGGCTGGATCAAGACAATCGCCGGGAAGAGAAGACCCGCTTCCGTGGCGATGATTCGGCCTTCGTTTGCGAACGCGGCTGAGTTCTTCGACAGCCTACTCGGTCTCCGCACTGCCTCTGTACATACAGCCTTGGCGAAGCCAGGCACCTTGGCCATCAAGCCAGCCTCCGCTACTAACTTGGGCAGCCGCACTAGGTTTTGGGCGCCAGTAGCCCATGCGACGCGATCCCGGCCGCCATTGAGGATGGTAGAAGTGGCCGACGAGCCTGCCCGCACTGCCGATCATAACGCATCCACGACCATGGGACGGATCATTATCGTCGTGTTCTTCTCGTGAGAACTCGGCGCAGGCCGATCCGTCGCGGGTGCCGTAGCGCACGTCCAGGAACCGTTTGAGAACCCCAAAGGCGATTTCGCCATCGGACTTGCCCTGGAAGATGAGATGCACCTCCTCGACGAGGTCGAGGAAGTCGCTGTCCCAGTTGTCCATTTCTACCATGCGCCAGCGGCCGGCAGCAGGCGTTTCGGAGGCTACAAGAAATAGCCTCGGTCGACTACTAACGCTAGTAGTTGAACTGAATAGAGATACTCGTCATCTATGGGTTGAATTGCGTCAGGACGGTTACCTATCAACCCCTACAAGCAATTCAGCATGTACATCAACCCAACACTGACCTCAGAGGATGTGTCTCGGAGCGGCTTGTCGGAAGGCGCACCCTCGTCGAGATCGAGGGTGCTGCGATCAAGCGTCGTGAAATGACGTTCCGTCCAATGTACGTGATCAAGCTGAACACGGCGCGCGTTAGTTCAATTCAAAGGAGATGCGGCATGGGACGCAATGCTGAACTGAAGCTCGGGGTATTCCTCATCCAGGCGGGATTTCACGAAGCTGCATGGCGCGATCCGAGCGTGCCAGCGAGTGGCGGAGTTGATGTCGACCATTATGCTCGTCTTGCAGCCCTTGCGGAAGGCGCTGCATTTCACTTCGTATTCCTTGCTGATAGCCCAAGTGTACTCGAGCGAGATCACGAACACATAGCTCGCGTAAGCCGAAACGACGGGTTCGAACCAATCACGTTGTTGTCGGCGCTTTCATCGAGAACGCGAGATATCGGCCTCGCCGGGACAGCGACCACGACGTACAACCAGCCTTATCATATTGCACGCATGTTCGCCTCACTCGACCACCTATCGCGGGGACGTGCAGCCTGGAACATCGTCACCTCTGGACTTAAGTTCGAAGCTCCAAATTTCGGCCATAAGGAACTTCCAGATCATGACACACGCTATGCTCGAGCAAGAGAATTCGTAGAAGTTGTCAAGGGGCTTTGGGACTCTTGGGAAGACGACGCTTTTATTCGCGAGAAGCAAAGTGGTATTTTCGCTGACACCAAGAAGCTGCATTTGCTTAACCACCGGGGTGACCACTTATCGGTTAGAGGCCCACTGAACATTGCGAGGCCTCCGCAAGGGTATCCTGTATTGGCTCAGGCTGGCGCGTCCGACACGGGAATAGGGTTCGCTGCAGAAGTTGGCGAGGTCGTGTTCACCGCGGCACCTTCGTTGGAGAGTGGCAAACGATATTATGCTACTGTCAAAGCGAAAGCGCGCGCACTTGGGCGCGAGGATGATCAGGTGCTTGTCATGCCAGGCATTATTCCGATCGTTGGGAAAACGAAGGAAGAGGCATCTGAGAAGCTTCGAAAGTTGCATTCTTACATGCACTTCGACGTGCAAATTGGATTGGCCGAGCGAATGCTCGGGTTTGTCACCGATCTTCGTTCAATAAATCTTGACTCGTTGGTCCCTGAGACTTTACCGCGGACGAATACGACCCAGAGCTCGCAGGCACTGCTCCTCGACCTGGCCGCACGTCAGAAACTCACCTGGAGACAGCTGATCCGCTTGGTATCAGACAGCAAAGGTCAGCTCATGGTTGTTGGAACCCCGGACGAAATTGCCCGCACCATGGTGGATACATTTGATCAACGAGCTGCTGACGGATTCATCGTATTGCCGGCAATCGTTCCGAATGGGCTCAAGGACTTTGTTGATCTGGTCGTCCCTGAATTGCGTAGGCTGGGTAAATTCAGATCCCGATACTCCGGCCAAACACTAAGAGAGAACCTTGGGTTAAATCGGCCGCTCAATCGCTTCATGGGGAACGCGTAAGCAGTTGGCTTGCTCGATCGTGGGCGCGAATCGGAAGATGAGCCGTTATCGCTATCTCAACAGTTTGTCCTTCGGAGGCGGCGGCGGCTGATGGGTGGCTTGCGGACTGACGTGCAGGCGTGCCAGTACAACTACTTTCGAGAACGTGTACAGGAACGTTCTTCGCGAGATTCACTATCGGCATCGTCCTTCGTTTGGGCGCCGAGTTTGCGTTCATGGGACCGTCGACAAGGCTGACGATGTCGTTTTCGCTGCCTGGACGGGTCGCAGGCAGATCGTTGGCTGGAAGTTCCAGTATGGATGTTCGACAGGACGGCGCCCTGATGCCGAGCTTATGACAGCTCAGCCGGTGCTAGCATCGATGCACCTCCCGCGCTGTCGGCGCTTCTCGATCTGGCGCTGAGGATCGAACGCCATCAGCTGCTCTGGTTTGGCCCATCCAAAGCCTGTCACAACCAGATCCGGGCGACTCATGTCACGCCAGACGGCAATGCCAGGGAGCCGGTACCGACACAAGCAAAAACCGCGATGGCAGCAGCAGACGGATCTGTTTGGGAGCGGCTGACCTGCCTGCAATGTCTCCGGCGCGGCGAAATGTTCCGCATTGAGCACGTGCTGGCGCCGAAAGAGTCCGCTGGTCGATAGCCTGCATGCGACGCCGGAACGCCTGATCCAGATCCGTCAGAATCGCCTCCTCTCTATGGGAGCCGAGTCTGTGAGCGACTGGCTTGGCGCCACCGCCCTTTACTGGGCACCCGAAATTCAGCGGCTTGACTATGTCAAACCTTATCTGCGGCGGGGAGCAAAGAACGATGCCGCTGATGCAGCCGCAATCTGGCGAAGCAGTCGCCCGTCCCGATATGAGGTTTGCTTTCATCAACAGAGTCGAGAACCAAGGATTCTTGATGTTTGCCGTGCAAGAGGCTTGCTGGTCCGCCAATGGACGATGATGCCTATGCCATTCGAGATCATTTTGCTGAGCCCGGAATCAGCGTCGGGCATGGCCAGCAACAGGTGGATGGTCTAAGGCCTGTTTACAGACGGGAATGATCGGGATAGGGGGACGTCTCGCGACGCCACCCCTCCCACACCACCGGGCATACGGGTCCGTACCACGGCGGTTCGATCGAGTTAAGCCGGCACAGGC
>NZ_JADPKQ010000159.1:0-19628 GCF_023074015.1 Bradyrhizobium sp. 142 | reverse complement strand
TGGCTGTCTTTGGACCGAGTAGCTCGGAGGGTGCGCAGCGCTGGTCGCTATCTGAAAGCCACGAACGAAATCCACCGGCAAGGCGAAATGGCGTTACTCATCGCGAAGTTTGGCGTGACCATGTCGGGAAATCGATATGATATGAAAGAACGAGACAACTCGGATGCCCGCGATAGTCGAACGCGGTCGCGTGGAAACCTCCTACGCGACTGCACTGGCGATGGAATGGCAATCAGCTTGTGAAGGGCTCCCTACGCGCATACTGCGCCCTTCGCTGGGTGCTCACTCCACCACTCGGTCGGCGCGAGCCAGCATGGCGCCCGAAACGGTAACGTCAAGCGCCCGTGCAGTTCGCAAGTTCACCGACAGCTCGAAGAGGACCGGTTGCTCGACCGGTAAGTCGGCGGGTTTAGCTCCGTTGAGTAGTTTTTTAACGTAGACAGCTGAGCGGCGATAAAAAGTTCGACGAGGAGGACCATAGCCGATGAGCGCCCCAGCATCGGTCATCTCCGGAATGGAGGACGAAGTCGGAATGCGAGCCCGCAATGCTAGCTCCGCGATTCGGTCGCGGAGATCGATAAGGGTGGCGTCGGAGATGACCAGCAGTCCGTCTGGGCGCGTCTTAATTACCCTGTCGAACGTCGCATCGAGTTCGGCGGGGCTTTTGAACGGGACTGCTTCTAGCGCGAGTCCCATTGTGCGGCCGCGAGTTATCGCCTCTTCGAGCATCGGCTGATTTGTGGGATTGGCTGGGTTGAATAGCACGGCGATCACGGACGCTCCCGGAACTGCATCATGCAGAAATTCTAGAGACTTGGTGGTTAGGTCCTGGATCATGCTCGAAATGCCCGTTGTGTGGCCCCCAGGTCGCGCCAGGCTATCGATGAGACCTGCGCCGATGGGGTCAATGAGGCCCGTCATCACGATTGGGATTTGGGAATTCAATGCCTGCGCGGCACGCGCTGCAGCGATCGTAGTCACCATGATCAGGCTTGGGTTCCGCTGGGCCAAGTCGCGGGCAAACTCTGGAAAGCGCTTATACGCGCCGTTGGCCCAATGAACATCGAGGACGTAGTCCCTATTCTCTACCAGGCCTTGATCCTGCAGTCCCTCTTTGAAGGCGTCTAATAGGATCGCGCTCGAATCCGCTGCTCCACTACCTAAAAAACCCAAAAGCGCAGGGACATCTCTGGCTTTCGCAGGGCACGAAACGGCAAAAGAGGTTACTCCGATCAGGAATATAAAATCACGGCGTCTCATTTTGTTAGTGATCATCACAATGCCTCCGCGCCCTTGGGGAATCTAGCACGCTCTAGTCTGAAAGAATGGCTCAGACGCGTCCCCATTGGAAAAACGCTACCAGATTGCCTGCCTTCACAGCTGTAGATTATCCCCTGCGGACGACAAGCATTGTGATTGATCGCGAGATGAACCAAGGCCTCCTACAACCTGTCGTCCGCAATGGGCGGCAGTCGCGCAGCGAGATGTTGCGCGACTGTGTTGGGATGGAGCGGTAAGTGACTACGTGATCGAAGGGCAGGCGCACGCCGATTTCTGCATCTTTTCGCTATTCGGTAGTTCGCTCCGCCAGATGGGCCATTAGGGCGTCGGGCTGATCGACTGTACTGTATACGTGTTGCCAGATCCGCTCAGGGTAAAATTGACCTTGTCGCCCGTCTTCAGTTTCGCAAGATCGACCGACGGAGCGGCTGCGAATTCCATCTTCATGGGCGGCCAATTGATGGCGGGGATCGGACCGTGGTCCAATGTGACCTTGTGGTTCGCAGCATTCAGGGCGGTGACGGTGCCGGTTCCGTTCGCTATTGTTGCCTTTTTCGTGTCGCTCATCTTGTCGTTCATGCCCGGCATCTTCTTCATGTCGGACATGCCGCCCTGGGCCAGAGCCCCGCTCGTCTGCAGCGTCAATGCTGCGCCCACCAACGTCAAGGCGAACACGCCGGCGCGCGGGATACGATAAGGGTGGTCATCAAGCATAGATTTTCTCCTCTGGTTTTCCGATGGCGAGCCGCCATGATCACTTAATTCGCAAGCCGGGCCAGGCCGGTTACAACCTCACGGGTTCGTGAAGACGTCCGCAAGTCGGCGCTCCACGGAAAGTCGGAGCAAGTTGGACTATCTCGGACTGCCTTACGCCCTTTCATGCGGAGGGTTGTGGTGCATCAGCCAGAGTTCAACAACCGCAATTGCCACGATGACCAGCCCGACCGCCAGGTGGACTCGCATAGCCAGTGGGTCGCCGTGGAAGCGGAGGATCCACGGGCATGCCGCCAACCACAGGCCGATAGCGAGATTGAGCCATTCCTCGGTTTCGATGAAGCTCGGAATCGTAGCTGATGCGAAAAGATCGCCAATTGAGAAGATCGCGATGACACTGATGGCAGTGCCTGCGATCCACGATGTGTGCCATCCGAGGTCGGACGTGAATCCGAATATCCAGGGCGACAGAAACAGGAACACACCCAAGACGAGATTGCTGAAATCGATGATCGCTTCGCTTGGTCGATTTAGCTTGAACATGGTCACCTCCTTCGATGAAGGCCATGCGTTCAATGGAGATCATAATCCTGTTTGTTGAGGGTGTTCTAGCGATTTTCTTCCCTTCTGCGACCCCAGTTTTGTCGGGGTCGATGTAACCGAGCGGTCATTCGTTACGAACTAAATGGAAGAGCAGGCTGGGTGCAGAAATTGGGAGGGCGCTCCCGAGCAAGGAGAGGCTGAGTGTAGGCGGCCGAGGCCTGTGTACTGTGCATCTGCACAACAGCGCGGAACAAGATGCGATCGCGCCGTCGTTCAGGATCCGCAGAAACGGAAGTCAAGCTAATCCGCGATGGTATTCGAAGCCGGCAGGTATCGACCAGGAGACTGATATGAGCGCAAACATGCTCTTCGGAGGCGCCGCAATTTCAATCGTCCTTGTGTCGTGGGGTTTCTACCTTCTCGTCGTGCCGAAAAGCTGGCGGGAATGGACCCGGGCAGGAATCGTGCAAGCCTTCATTATTGCGTTTTATGCCGAGATGTATGGATTTCCCGTCACGATTTACCTGCTCGCCCGCATCTTTAATCTCGACGTTGCGGGCGACCTTTGGGACGGCAATCTCTGGGTCTATCTGACAGGCAGCCGATGGGCGATGCCAGCCTCGATGACAGTCGGGTACACTGTTGTGGTCTTTGGAGCTCTGTTGCTGATCGCAGGCGCGCATTGAATCGCGTTCGCTCCAACCAGTGTTGATAAAGGAAGATCGAATGTCGAATACCAAAACGGCTGCCATCATTCTGGCGATCGCAGCAGTCCTCCACGCGGGCGCCGGCTATGCTCATCCGGAACTCCGATCTGCTGAGCCTGCAGCCGGCCTGGCGACGACGATGTCTCCGACGCAAATAAGGATCACGTTCAACGAAAACGTGATCCTGCAATTCTCCGGTATCGAGTTGAAGGATCAAGCCGGAAAAATAATGCCGACTGGCAAACCCACGATTGATCCAGCCAACAAGAAATCGCTCATAGTGCCGGTCAATGAGCAACTGCCCCCGGGTGATTACAAGGTCGAATGGCACGCGGTGTCCGACGACACCCACCGTGTGAAGGGCAACTATGCTTTCACTATCAGGCAGTGATGATCGATATCGGGCTCATTCTCTCGCGGTTTCTACACTATGCGGCCGTGACCACACTCGCCGGCGCATCGTTTTTTCCGCTGTACACCTACGCGACAGCCGCCGAGCCGAACGAGCTATTTCGCTGGTGGCGATCTGTACTGCTCTGCGCCGCGGTTGTGGCGTTGCTTAGCGGCATGCTTTGGTTCGTCTTCTCGGTCGCGAACATGAGTGGTGCCTTGGTCGACGCGACTGATCCCGAACTGATCTGGACGGTCGTGCAGGATACGGGGTTCGGTAACGTATGGAGCATCAGGCTTCTTCTCTCCATTATCATGATCGGCCTGTCTTGGAATCGTGTCGTTTCAAAATTCAGTCCGGGCCGGGATCCGATCATGCCGATCCTGGCTGCGGCGCTGTTGATCTCGCTGGCGGGTGTAGGCCACTCTCAAATCGATGAGGGGATCGCGGGCATAGTGCATGTGGTGTCGGATGCTGTGCATCTGCTGGCCGCCGGCGCATGGCTCGGAGCACTGGTGCCGCTCGGTTACATTCTCTTGCTGGTCGGTCGAGAAAAGGAACGATCCGCACAGAGAAGCGAATTGAATAACGTTCTGCTGCGCTTTTCCGGCATGGGCTACGTTGCGGTTGCGGCGCTCATTGGATCAGGACTGATATCACCTCGCCATTTTCGTCTTCGCCGTACTTGGGATCGCAGCGTCGATCAAATATCTGCGCTCCTGATCTACAGAGCAACAAGATAGTGTGGAGAGCGAACGTCACGTTTGCAATTAACGCTGCTGCCCGGCGCATCGTCGTCGCTGTGACCGCGGTGCGGACGCCTCGGAGCAATCGAATTGGCTCCTGCACGTTCCTTGTTGGTCTGCTGTCCGGTGCGGGATTGACCGTTCAATTACACGAAAGGCCGACGTCCTTGAACCTTTGCTTGTCCTCTTCCGCCGGCCTTCGGCAGGTCAACAACACCCAACCCGATCTGGTCCTTGCGTTCACCTTGTATCCGGTCACGGTGCCGGTTGGACAGTTCGCAGTGCTCACAGGCGCATTCGCTGTGCTCATCGGGTTTCTGGTTTGTGAAATGGACCTCGTCCTTGAGCCCCTGCTGGTTCTCGTCGGAATCGTCTTCTTGTGGTTTGCGATCACGCGGGAGCGCCGCCATGCAGATAAAGCCGCGTAGCAGCGGGGCAGGGTACGTCGTGCCTTGCGGGCGACGGCGCTCGTTATCCGGGTAGCGCTCGTTCAAGCTGAGCGCTCTGACTCGGCTCGGCGGATTCCGAGTTAACCATATGATTTTGGGTGCTTTTCTCGTCGTAAACTTCGTTAGCAAGCTTGTGAGGCGCCTGGCCTTCCCAATTCGGCGCTCCTGTGTGATGTTGCCTCATGAATTTTTACCGATTCATCAGTCGTTTGCTCACGGTCCTTGTGATCGCTGGGCTGGTTGCTGCGCCGCTGGTGACACCGGCGGCGGCAAAGCGGCTGCCCGTGGCCATGACGATGGATATGGCGGGGATGCCGGCCGACATGCCCTGTTGTCCCGACAAGCAGCACAGCAACAATTGCCAGGATTGTCCGCTTATTGCGCTTTGCATGCTGATGGTGGCTCAAGCCGAACCGCCTTCCGCCAATGGCATCCCGGTCCCGCTCTCTGCTCGCATATTGCGGTTTGTTGTCGTCGACGTGATTGGCGACGGCCTCATCGGCGTCCCTCCGGACCATCCTCCTCGACTCTCGACCTGATCGGCGTTCCCACGCCGTCTGCTATTGCGCGGCTTTTGGGCCGCGCGGATAATTGCGCGCCTTTGCGGCGCATCAGGACATCGAGGACTGCAACATGGACAGCTTCAGGTGCGCGCGTGTCATCCAGGCCGTGCTGATCGGCATTGCCGTGGCCGGGTCGGCAACGCTCGCGCATGCAGATATCAACGATTACGAGTTCCAGCTGGTTGATAAGATCGTCAGGAAGGGCGACGCGGTCATCTCGGTCCGACTTGTCCACAAGCCCGACGGCAAGCCTGTCTCCGACGCGGTAATCTTCGCCAAGAGAATGGATATGGCGCCGGACGGCATGGAGACGATGAAGACCGCGATCGAGCCCATGCCGAGCACGGAACCTGGAATCTATAAGTTCAAGGCTGACGTGACGATGGAGGGCGGCTGGCAATTGTCCTTGGCGGCCAAGGTTCAGGGCGAAACTGGGACGGTCGAGAATAAACTCGTCATCAAGGCAACGCCGTGACCCGCACTGTCAGCATCAGCCGGCTCGCTGTGGTCGGAGCAACGACAGCCATGCTGTGGTTCTCTCCGGCGGCGGCTGGTGAGCAGACCATGCCCGGGGCGACCGTGGAAAGCGTCGTCGCAATTGCTAAGCGGCTCAATCCGACGGTGGCGGCGGCCTCGCTCGAATTCGATGCGGCGGTCCACAAGATCGGAACGGCCGGCGTGCTGGCCGATCCGACTCTCATTCTCGAAGCGTGGGACGTCAATCGCCAGGGCGTGGGCCAGCGTCGCATCGGATTTGAACAGGACCTCAAGCTGTGGAGCAAATACGGACTCGAGCGCGATATCGCGCGCTCGGATGCCGACGCCGCAAAATTCCAGGGACGCGCGACCGTTACCGAACTGATTGCACAGGTCGTCGCCGCACACGGCGAATACAATGCGGCCTATGAGGCCGTGGCGATCTCGACCGAAATCAAACGGCGCGATGACGAGATCCTCGGGCTGGTACGGTCACGATATGGCGCAACGTCGGTCGATCAGCAGGACGTCATTAGAGCCGAGGTGGAAGCTGCCACCGCCGAGGGCGACGTCGTTCGCCGGCAGGGAGAACTGAAATCCGCTGCGGCCAGGCTGAATGCCCTGATCGGACGTCCGTCCCTGGCTCCGTTGGCTCCGCCAACCGGCTTTCGGGCCGTCAAGACGATCAGTCTGGCGCAGGCGCAGGCGCTTGCACGTTCCGCGAACCCGATGCTGGCGCTGGCCGGAGCACAGAGCAACGCGGCGGCGCAAACAAAATCCCTTACCGATCTCAACTACTACCCCGACGTGACGCTCGGTGCCAAATACGTCCAGCGGCCCGGCATGGAAGACACCGGCGAGTTCATGCTAGGCGTCAAGCTGCCGCTGCAATATCAGGCTAAAGACGCCGAACAGCGCGCGGCCGGCTCGCGACTTGGCGCTGCGCAAGCTCGCAACGAGGCGCTGCGGCTGCGAATCGACGGACAGGTCGCGGATGCCTGGTACAGCGTCGATGCGCTGCGAAAGGTGGTGCAGATCTACGCCTCGCGCCAAATCCCCGCGGCGCGCACCTCACTCGACACCGCCCGAAATGGCTTTCAGGCCGGAACGACCGATCTGTTTTTTGTCTTCGAAGCGGAGCGCCGGCTGCGAACCGTTCAGATCGATCTGCTGAAACTCAAGGTCGAACTCCAGATGAAATCTGCCGAGATGGAACGTTTGGCAGGAGGTTCACTATGAAGCGGGCCCATTGGGCCGCCTCACGTCGCCGTGAACATGTAACCGGCAGGCGATTTACTCCGAACTTATCGGGGAGGCGCAGACGAGGCACGTCTCGTGCACAAGCCCCTGCCAGTTTCGAACGCGCTGAGATGGAACGCTTGGCGGGAGATTTGCGATGAGACGGCTAGTTGCCGCTTTCTTGTTTGCGTTCGCGGCCTTGGCTGTTGGAGTGGCCGGATTGGTCGTCGGGCGCTCGAACGGTCCGCTTCCCGGCTGGCTTGACGCTGTTCTGCCGGTCTCAAAACAGGGGCCGGCTCAACCGGAACCTACGGGGCCCGTCGTCTACTACCGTGATCCGGATGGCCGGCCAGAGTATTCGCCGACGCCGAAGAAGACTTCGGCGGGCAAGGACTACCTCGCAGTTCGCGCCAGCGAAGACGTAAGTTTCGAGGACAAGGCTCCCGAAACCATAGCTGCCAAAGGGGGCACTCCCGGCAAAATCCGCTATTACCGCAATCCGATGGGCCTTCCTGATACCTCGCCGACTCCGAAGAAGGATTCGATGGGGATGGACTACCTGCCGGTTTATGAGGGCGAAGAGGAGGACAATTCCTCGGTCAAAGTCAGTGCCGGAAAATTGCAAAAAGCAGGTGTCCAGACCGAGCTCGCGGAGCGCCGTACCCTGAACACGGTTGTTCGCGCGCCCGGCACCGTTCAGGAGGATGAGCGCCGCAAGGCGGTTGTGTCGCCGCGATTCGAAGCTTTTATTGACCGCGTCGAAAACGTTACCACCGGCTCGCACGTCCACAAGGGAGAGCGGCTGATGCGCGTCTACGGCCCAAACCTGTCGAGCGCCGCCGCCGAGTATCTTTCTGCGCTCAATGCAGGCCCGAATGCCGGCATCAACAATCAAGCCTTGAAAGGCGCACGCCGGCGACTCGAAAACCTGGATGCGCCGGAAGCATTCATTGCCGATCTCGAGCGCACCCGCGAAATTCCAACTTACGTGAACTGGCCGGCACCTCAGGACGGCGAGATCATCGAGCGCACGGCCGTCAACGGCATGCGCGCGGCGCCCGGCGACGTCCTGTTCCGGATCGCGGATCATCAGGTCGTCTGGGTTATTGTTGACATCGCCGAGCGCGACCTTTCGCTGGTCGAGATCGGACAAAAAGCGAGCGTCCGGCTTCGCGCCTATCCCGACCGTGTTTTCACCGGGAAAGTCGCGTTGATCTATCCGCACCTGATGGCGGAAACACGAACCGGACGCGTCAGGATCGAATTGCCAAATCCGGACGAGGTGCTGCGCCCGGACATGTACGCCGATGTTGAGATCTCTACGGGTGCGGAGGCTCCGGTCGTGACCGTCTCCAGCAGCGCGGTCATCGATAGCGGCGAGCGGCAGATTGTCCTGGTCGATAAGGGCGAAGGGCGCTTCGAACCGCGCCCGGTGAAGCTCGGCCGGCGCGGCGCTGGCCTGGTGGAGATCAAGGAAGGGATCGCCGAGAACGACAAGGTCGTCGTCTCCGCGAACTTCCTGATTGACGCCGAAAGCAATCTCAAAGCTGCGCTCAAGGGCCTCGACTCCGGGGAGAAGTCGCAATGATCGCGCGGCTCATCGACTGGTCGGCTCGCAACGTGATGCTGGTCCTGATCGGCGTTGTGTTCGCTGTGGCTGCAGGCGTTTATGCCTTGAAGAATTCGGCACTGGACGCAATTCCCGACCTCTCCGATACGCAGGTTATCGTCTATACAGACTACAAGGGCCAGGCGCCGCAGGTCATCGAAGATCAGGTGACCTATCCGCTGACGACCGCCATGCTCACCGTGCCGAAATCAAAAGTTGTGCGCGGGTTTTCCTTCTTCGGCGTCTCGTTCGTCTACATCATCTTCGAAGACGGCACCGATATTTACTGGGCCCGCTCGCGCGTTCTCGAATACCTCAGTGCGGCTGCGCGAAGGCTTCCGAATGGCGTGACGCCGACGCTGGGCCCGGATGCGACCGGCGTCGGCTGGGTCTATCAATATGCGCTGCAGTCCAAGGATAAATCGCTGGCCGACCTGCGATCCCTTCAGGACTGGACCATCCGCTACGGCATTGCCAAGGCGGAGGGCGTTGCCGAAGTGGCCAGCGTCGGCGGCTTTGTCAAGCAATATAACATCATCCTCGATCCCAACCGGTTACGGTCGCTCGGCATTCCGCTTTCGAAGGTGCGCGATGCCATTCGCGGCAGCAACATGGATGTCGGCGGACGAACCGTGGAGCTGTCGGAATTTGAATTTGTCGTACGTGGCCGTGGCTACGTAAAGAGCCTTTCGGACCTTTCGAACGTCGTGCTGAAGGTCGACAAGGGCGTACCGGTCTTGCTGAAGGACGTAGCGCGGATCGAGCTTGGGCCGGATGAACGCCGGGGGATCACCGAGCTGAACGGGGAGGGGGAGGTCGCCAGCGGCATCGCGCTGCAACGTTTCGGCCAGAACGCGCTCAACGTCATCGACAATGTGAAGGCGCGGCTTTCCGAGATGGCTTCGGCACTGCCGAAAGGTGTCGAGATCATCCCGGTTTATGACCGCTCGAGCCTCATCTACAGCGCGATCGAAACGCTGAAGCGGACGCTTACGGAAGAGAGCATCATTGTTGCGCTCGTCTGCATCGTGTTCCTGCTGCATGTGCGCAGCGCGCTCGTCGCGATCGTCATGTTGCCGGTCGGGATCCTGATGGCGTTCGCCGCCATGAAGGCGCTCGGTATCGGCTCGAACATCATGAGCCTCGGTGGCATTGCGATTGCGATCGGTGCCATGATCGACGGCGCCATCGTCATGATCGAGAATGCGCACAAGCATCTCGAACGCGCCCCGCCCGACAAGCCGCGCCTCGAAGTCCTGGTCGAGGCGGCGAGGGAGGTTGGTCCCGCGCTGTTTTTCAGCCTGCTGATCATCACGGTGTCGTTCTTGCCTATCTTCACCATGGAATCGCAGGAGGGGCGCCTGTTCAGCCCGCTTGCCTATACCAAGACGTTCTCGATGGCGGCAGCGGCGATCCTCTCGATCACCCTCGTTCCCGTTCTCATGGTGCTTTTCATTCGCGGCAAGATCATTCCGGAGCACAAGAATCCGATCAACCGCTTCCTGATCTGGGTCTACCGGCCACTGATTCAGGGCGTGTTGAAAGCCAAGACCCTCACCATTTTTCTCGCGCTCGTTGCCTTGGCGGTCAGCCTCTGGCCGGCCCGCCAGCTCGGAACCGAGTTCATGCCGAGTCTGAACGAAGGCACGCTGATGTACATGCCGACGACGCTGCCCGGCTTGTCGGTGACCAAGGCAGCGGAGATTTTGCAGACGCAGAACAAGCTCATCAAGACGTTTCCCGAGGTTGAGTCGGTCTATGGAAAGGCCGGAAGAGCGGAGACCGCGACCGATCCTGCTCCTACCGAGATGTTTGAAACTGTCGTTAACCTCAAACCGAAACAGCAGTGGCGTCCGGGCCTGACGGTCGACGCCCTGATCGCCGAACTGGACAAGGCATTGCAATTCCCCGGCGTGTCGAACGCCTGGACCATGCCAATCAAGGCTCGTACCGATATGCTCGCGACCGGCATCCGTACGCCAGTCGGCATCAAGGTGATCGGTAAAGACCTTACCGAGATGGAGAAGCTCGCTCGGCAAGTCGAAAGCGCGGTCAAGGCGGTGCCGGGCACCTCGAGCGCTTACGCTGAACGGGTCATCGGCGGCTATTATCTGGATATCGCACCTGACCGGGAAGCGCTTGCACGCTACGGTCTCATGGTCAGCGACGTACAGGACACGGTTTCGTCTGCTCTTGGCGGCGAGACGATCACGACGACGGTAGAAGGTCGGGAGCGTTACGGCGTCAATCTGCGCTATCCCCGCGATCTCCGCAGCGATCCCCAGTCGATCGCGCGAGACGTGCTGGTGGCCCTGCCGAGCGGTGGGACGGTGCCACTGGGTGAAGTTGCCACGATCAAGCTGACACGCGGCCCCACATCGATCCGGACCGAGAACGGCCAGCTCGCGGTCTACATCTTCGTGGACATCCGCGACCGCGATCTCGGCAGTTACGTGGCCGATGCCAAGGCGGCCGTGGCCGCCAATGTGCAGTTTCCGCCTGGAAATTATGTCGTCTGGAGCGGCCAGTTCGAGTATCTGGAGCGCGCCACCGCACGTCTGAAGATCGTGGTGCCGGTCACGCTGCTGATCATCTTCCTGCTGCTCTATCTCAATTTCCGCCGGCTGACCGAGACACTGATCGTGATGCTGTCGCTACCGTTCGCGCTGGTCGGCGGCCTCTGGCTGATGTGGTGGCTCGGCTTCAACATGTCAGTCGCGGTTGCGGTGGGCTTTATCGCGCTGGCGGGCGTCGCCGCAGAGACTGGCGTCGTCATGCTGATCTATCTCGATCAGGCCATGAAGGAGCTTCACGCCGAAAGGGCCGCGGAAGGCAGGCCGTTCACGCGGGCGGACCTCAACGAGGCAATCATGCTGGGTGCGGTCGAGCGTGTCAGGCCCAAGATGATGACGGTTGTCGCGATCATGGCTGGCCTCATTCCGATTATGTGGAGCACCGGAACCGGCTCGGAAGTGATGCAGCGGATTGCGGTGCCTATGATCGGCGGCATGATTTCGTCGACCATTTTGACGCTGGTCGTGATCCCGGCGGTCTATGCCTTGATCAAGGGATTTGGGCTGCCGCGCAAACCCAATACGGCTGTGCCGGCGGAAAAGAGCAGTGCATTCGTCGTGGAAGACAATGGAACGGTCACTTGGTCAGGCCCCGAATTGCTGCAAGAAAGCGATGCACGGAAAAGGCGGATACGGCCGGCGAAGCGTAGTTGATGCACCATCGGCACCGGCGGCCGTCCTGGGCCCTGATTTTTTCATCATTAAGAAGCGCCGGTGTAACCGAAACCGCTCCAGCGGCGAATAACAGGGATAACGGCCGGTGACATCGAGCGAAGCGGAACTCAAGGCGCTAATGCTGGCGGGCCTCGATGGCGAAGCGGTGTCTTACCGGTCGCTGCTCGACCGGCTAAGCAGCCGATTGCGCGCCTATTACAAGGGCAAGCTCGCCCGCGCCGGACGCGGCGCGGCGGAAGCCGAAGATCTGGTGCAGGAAGTGCTGCTGGCTATACACCTCAAACGCCACACCTACGATACCGGGGAGCCATTCACCCCGTGGGTGCACACCATTGCCCGCTACAAGCTGATCGACTATCTGCGCCGCACACGATCGACCGCGAGCGTCCCACTCGATGAGGGCACCGAGGCCATGGCGCAGGATGACAATGCCGATGCCGAGAGTTCGCATGACATCAGGAAGCTTCTGCAGCGGCTTCCGGAAAAGGTGCGGTGCTCCATTCAATGCGTGAAGCTGGAGGGGCGGAGCGTCGCCGAGGCGGCGGTGCAGTGCGGTATCTCGGAATCGGGGGTCAAGATCAACATTCATCGCGGGTTGCGGGTGCTGGCGACCTTCATCCGCGCAGGAGATCCAAAATGAAGACGGATGATCTCGTTGCCGTGCTCAGCACAAATGTCGAACCTGTCCGCCGCGGACTGGTCGGCCGGAGCATCTCCATCGCCGTCGCCGGCGCTGTAATCGTCGCGCTCGGCATCACGCTTGCCGCCTTGGGTCTTCGCGCCGATGTCACCACGACCCACGCCACGATTTTCCTGTTATTGAAGATCGCGTTCGCGCTTGCGGTGATCGGCGTCGCGATGCGCTATCTCTTGAGGCTCGCGCGCCCCGGCGCGGAACGTGGTGTCTCGCCATACTCCATTATGGTGCCGTTTGCGGCCATCGCGCTACTCGGCGCCATCAGCCTGGGAACCGCGCCAAGCTCCCATTGGGACAGCATGATACTCGGCGACGAATGGCTTGAGTGCCTGCTCTCGATTCCTATCATCGCCATCGTACCTTTCGCTGTCGTCATTTTTGCGGTGCGGAGGGCCGCGCCTACCAATCTCGTTCGGACCGGCGCGGCTGCCGGTCTCGTTGCCGGTGGGGTCAGCGCGATGGCCTACGCTTTTCACTGCACCAACGATTCAGCGCCGTTCGTCGCGGTCTGGTATGTCGCCACAATTGTGCTTTGCACATTAGCTGGTGCAGCATTGGGGCCACGGCTGTTGCGTTGGTGAGAGACCTGTCAGGTGGTTTCACGTCAGCGTGAGCCTGTAACCGCCCGACGATTTGCTCCGAACTCATTATCACAAGCGTACATGACGCGCGCTTTCACAATGGAGCCGGACCATGTTGACTAAACCCATTCTGACGATTTCACTGTTGTTGCCCCTGATGGCGTCCACATCTGCCTATGCGGGCTCGACCATTTCGGACAAGAGCTATTGGCCGAGTGAGGCCAGGAAGAGTGCGCCATACCCGCAATACAGGGCCGTTGGTTTGCCAAGCGATGCTTTCGCCTACGACTTGGCGGGATCTCGCTTGCAGCCCGCGATGACCCCGAGCGCGGCTGGATCCGCTTCGCAATATCGCGGCGGCCCGAAGGGTCGGTAACGTCTGCAGCCGCGCAATGGAACTGGAATTGCCATTGCCCTAGCGCGCAAGGTTGCGGATGAGCATGGACCTCCGCAACCCAACTCCTAGCGGTTAAAGCGATCGACCTTTGGAGCTTCGAGAAGTGGCGGGGCGCAACAATAGCGCATCGTGTCCGCACTTTCAGAGCAACGCATTGTGTTCTGCCGCGACCCCGCGACACCGGATGGTGAGTCAATGTCGACTATTCTTCCTCACGCAACCAGTCGCCGCGCGTTCCTCGCCGGCGCAGCCGGCCTATTCGCAAGCGGAGCGCTTCGCAGCGTAAGAGCCGGGTCTGCGCGATCGGCCCAGCAGTTCGCACTCACTGCGGCCCCCGGCCACACATCGCTGGTCGGAAAACCTCATCCAGACACCAAGGTCTGGTGTTACGGCGGCCGCGTGCCT
Organism: Bradyrhizobium sp. 142; assembly: GCF_023074015.1. NCBI lineage: Bacteria > Pseudomonadati > Pseudomonadota > Alphaproteobacteria > Hyphomicrobiales > Nitrobacteraceae > Bradyrhizobium > Bradyrhizobium sp. 142. The sequence goes on along the minus strand of NZ_JADPKQ010000159.1, from coordinate 5,581 downwards.
GGTCCCGCAATACGGGTGCGACAGGCCGAGCCCGTCCGCATCGTCGTCAAAAACGGATTGAGCGAGGATACTACCGTTCATTGGCACGGCGTCAGGTTGCCGATTGCGATGGATGGCGTCCCTGGAATTTCTCAAGCGCCAATCAGACCGGGCGAACAGTTCATATACGAATTCACGCCGCCCGACGCCGGCACGTTCTGGTACCACCCACACGTCGACAGCCTGCAGCAGCTCGGGCGCGGCATGGCCGGCGCCATGATCGTCGACGAGCCGCAGCCCATCGCCGTCGATCGCGACGTGCTCTGGGTGCTGGCGGACTAGCGGCTCACGGGCAGCGCGCAGATTGCGTCCGGCTTCGGCAACGGCATGGATGGGGCGATGTCGGGGCGCGTCGGCAACACCGTGACCGTGAATGGACTGGTTTCGGAGGAAGAGCCGGTGCGGGCCGGCGAGCGTATTCGTTTGCGCCTCGTGAACGCCTCGCTTGCGCGGATCATGGCGCTTCGCTTCGAGGGCCATCGCCCTATGATCGTTGCCATCGACGGCCAGCCCTGCGATCCGCACGAACCGGACGGCGGCCGCCTGCTTCTGGGGCCGGCAATGCGCATCGATCTCGCGCTCGACATGCATGGCGAACCGGGCAAGCGCTACCGGGTCATTGATGATTTCTATGACGGCCTGTCGTACTGGCTGACGCAACTTGTCTATGACGGCGCGCCGCCTCTTCATGCGCATTCGATCGATCTCCCGCTCGCTTTGCCCCGCAATCCAGTGCCGGAGCCGGACCTGACAACGGCGCAGCACCATGAGCTTCATCTTCAGGGCGGCATGATGGGCGGCGCCGGCATGGCCGGGATGGGAAGCATGGGCGGAATGTCCGGGATGTCGCACGGAACGTGGGCGATCAACGGCATCTCGATGACCGGCGATGGTCAGGCCGGGATGGCGTCGCTGCTGACATTCGAACGCGACCGGAGCTACATCGTGACGCTCCGCAATGATACCGCATGGTGGCATCCGATGCATCTGCACGACCACAGCTTTCGTGTGCTCAGCCGCAACGGCGTATCGGTGCCGCATCGGCAATGGGCAGACACGGTTCTCGTGCCGCCAAAAGAAGCCACCGACATTGGCTTTGTAGCCAGCAATCCCGGCGACTGGATGCTGCACGGCCATGTCACCGATCACCAGGTGTCGGGGATGATGGCTATCCTTCGTATCGCTTGAACCCAGAAAGGAAAGTTTCAATGAAACGACGAACCTTCTGCCTCGGTTGCATGCTCGCCGCGATGGCTCCCGTGCTTCCGGCTGTCGCGGCCGCGCCGATCCACGCGACGCTTTACAAGAACCCACAATGCACCTGCTGTGAGGGCTACGCGGCGTATCTGCGCAGCGACGGCTTCGACGTCGAGGTCAAGCCGACCAACGATCTCAATCAGATCAGCGAGAAGGCCGGCGTGCCCGAAAAATATCAGGGCTGCCACACAATGTTTGTCGGCAACTATGTCGTCGACGGCCATGTGCCGGTCGAGGTGGTGCAGAAACTGCTGAAGGAGCGGCCGCCGATCGCAGGTATCACATTGCCGGGCATGCCGGCGCGCTCACCCGGGATGTCCGGTCAAAAAGCCAAGCCTTTTGTAATCTACGCCATCACGAGGGATGGCAAGGCGCCGACGGTCTATGCGTCAGTCTGAGCCGCGGCGGATGATCGTTTGAGCATTCGAACCAGCCGGCACCATGAATTGGTCAAAGCGCCAGGGAGCGCAATTCCCGCTTCGCTGATGACGCGCCCGAAGGGTGAATTCAAGTAACGGAGGAAGGATATGCGCCAAGGAATGCTTTTACTCGCGATAGTCATCGCCACCACCACCGCAGCAGCTTCGATTGAACCGGCGGCGGCGCAGGGTATGCAGGATGGAATGGGTTCGGGCATGATGCGGGGCGGCATGGGTCAAGGCATGATGAGACATGGAACGGACCAACAGTCGAGCGATCGACAGCCGATGCACGGCGACATGGGCGGCATGATGTGTCCGATGATGCGCTCCGGCATGATGCAGGATGGGAGGATGGGCTCGGATATGATGGGCATGGGTAAGACGGCCGGCGGCTCCGACGGACTGTTTGGGTCGCGCGTGACGCCGATGATGAACCTGTCGGCCGAAGACGTGCGCGGATATCTGTCGTCGCAGCTCGAGCATCTCAACAACAAGCGGCTGAAATTGGGAGACATCAACAGTGGCGACGGGACGATCACCGCCGACGTCGTTACGGTTGATAACTCGCTTGTGCAACGACTGAAAGTCGATCGGCACAGCGGCGCAATAATGTATGAAAACTGATCTCGCGAACCTCATTGCTGAGCCGCGCATTCGCTGCTGAATGTTTGGTGGCCTGCCTTTGCTAACCGATGTCCGACGAAGCCGCGGCGCTCAGCAGAACCGAACTCGATCCGGCGCTGCGAGCGTCAGTGATGTCCGCGACCTCTCACTGCCGCTAGGACGACCTTCAGGAGTGCTCGATGGGTTTCTACGGCGACGTCATCCTGCCGAGGCTTTGCGATCTTGCGATGCGCAATAATCAGCTTGTGCCTTATCGTGAACGCGCGATCGGCGCGGCGGAGGGCAGGGTGCTCGAGATCGGCGTCGGCTCGGGAATGAACCTGCCGTTTTATCGCGAGCCGGTGCGGGAGGTTCTCGCGCTCGAACCAGCACCGCGGCTCGTGACCATGGCTAAAAGCGCCTCACAGGCGACAAGCATGCCAGTCAGCTTCGTCGAAGCTTCCGCCGAAGCCATTCCGCTCGACGACCATAGCGTGGATACGGTCGTCACGACCTGGACCTTGTGCTCGATCCCGCAAGCCGCCACGGCCCTCGCAGAAATGCGGCGCGTCCTGAGTCCGGGTGGCAGGCTTCTGTTCGTCGAGCACGGCCTCGCTCCGGACGAGAGCGTACGTTGGTGGCAGGATCGGCTGACACCAGCTTGGCGCCATATCAGCGGTGGCTGTCACCTTAACCGCCCGATCCGCTCCATGATCGAAGCGGCTGGATTCCGCATCGACCGGATCGAGACAGGCTACATGCCCGGACCGAAGTCGATGACATTCATGTACGAAGGTAGCGCACAGCCGGACTGATCCAGCTCGCAGCCCGTGCAAGGGCTCTTCAGGGCACTCAAATTCTAGCGGTTGAAACCAGCCGGCTCTCTGGCGGTTTGGATGAGAGTAGGGTGCACCCATGGCGCAACACAAAGATGTAGTCATTGTCACCGGCAGCACCGGGTTCATCGGCTCGGCCCTCATCAATCGATTCGCTGGTCAATTCCGCCTAATCGGCCTCGACCGAGCAGCAACGCATCAACCCCCGCCGGCTGCTGAGTGCGTTTGTATCGATCTGACTTCGGAAGAAGCCATAGCGGCCGGCCTGCGGCGCGTACGTCTTCGGATTTCTAGCGCCGCTGGTGGCAGAGTTTCTCAAGAGGCTCGAAGGCCGCCTAAACCGCCTCGTCGATCGGACCTCTGGAAATCGTAGGCCAACCGAAGGCGCCATATTCACGTATGTGGCCCAGGAAGGCAATTTCAAATGGCGCTCCGTCGATGGAACGGCCGACGCCCTGACGGATTGATTTGACGGGTCACTATGATGTGCGTGGCGTGCGTGTACGTCGTCGAGCCGCAGGAACGTCGCGTCATCGACGAGATCGACTGATCTCGCCAAAGCGGAAAGGACGTTATCATGAAGACCATCGCACTGGGCGCATTCGCCGCCACGCTGCTTGCCTCCGCGGCCTCCGCCGCTCCCCTCAGCCCAACGCAGATCGGCTCCGCCGAGGCGTCCAACGTCGACCAGGTCCGCCTGGTCTGCAACGAGTACGGACGCTGCTTCCGCACCCGCGGACCGCGCTACGTTCAGCGGTACTACGGCGACGACGACAGCTATGTCGTGCGCCGGAGCTACGGCTACTCCGACGGCCCCGGCTACTACGATCGCGGGTACGGCTACTACGGCGGCGGGCCGAGCATCGGCTTCAGCTTCGGAACGCGAGGCTGGTGAGCCAGCCGGAAGTGCCGCTCTACGGAGCGGCCATCTGTCCGGCAAGATTTGAGTGCGCTGTGACTCCAGGACGACGAAGTGCGGCAGGTCATCCGTCGGACGGCGCGCATGCTCGCCGCGTACCTCGTGCTCGGCGAAATCCTGCCTGGGACTCCAGAGCCAGGCATTCGCAGGCTCCCGCTTCGACGGGACGTGGAATCTGGTCTTCGTCACCCAGCGCGGCGCTTGCGACGCAACCTACAATATTACGGTCGGCGTCGTGAACGGCAACGTCAGCCACCCGAACATCCTGACCTTCAGAGGCCGTGGCTATATCGAATGAATCATGTATGCAGCCTGCCGGCGGCAGGCGCCGCAAACGCACGCAAACAGGCGCGACTTGGGCGCAGCCAGAACTCCCGCGCATCCGCTGTTGACCATCGCCTCGGTTGGCGCAGTGCAGCGGCAGCTACGGAGTCGGCGGTAGAGCAGAAGTCATCGCCTCCAGTGAAAGCTGCCGCCTTTGACCGTTAAGCGACATCGCGTCGAAATTGCGGGAAGTAATCAGCCTGGCTCTAGGCCATGCTTCTCAACGATCGGTGCAGCGACCGGTGCGGTGAGGAATTTGACCAACGCCGTGGCAGCGTCCGCCGCCTTCGTCGCGCTATGAATGCCGCCCGAATACACGGTGATGTTCTGGATCTCTGCCGGCAGCGATCCAAGAATTTGGATGCCCTTCACCGGAATGAGCTCACTCATCTGGTGGAAACCGATCTCGGCCTCGCCGCGCGCGACCACTTCACCAACCGGTTCACCCGGCTTCACCGTGGCAGTTTTCGATTTAACCTGGTCGGAGATGCCGAGCTTTTGAAACATGGTGATGAGATAGATGCCGCTCGCTCCGGCAGAGTAGGCGACGGATTTTGCGGCGAGCACTGACTGTTTTACGGCCTCTGCGGAGCTGATATCGGGCCTAGGCGTACCAGCGCGCACCGCAACTCCGATGCCCGATTTCGCGAAATTGACGCGACTGCTGGCAACAAGTTTGCCTTGCTTTATCAGCTCTTCAGTTCCGCTGTCGCCCAAGATGATCAAATCGGCGGCTTCGCCGGCCGCAATGCGTTTCTGGACATCGGGGGTGCTTGACCACGCCACAGAGACCTTATGACCTGTCGCCTCCTCGAACTGGGGGATCAATTCGAGAAACGCATCCTTCATTGCAACGGAGGCAAGGAGTTTGATTTCGGAAGCTTGGGACATATTCGGTAGGAGCAGACTTGCTGCCATGGCGATAATTAATCGCGCTTTCATGATCGTGCTCCCTGTGAGACTGCTTCCCCGGCTAACCGAGCATTGACCGTACATCATCGTGGCGCCACTGGCGAAGAGGCATCAGCTCCGGTGGAGGTCCGCTCAGTCGGGTATAGCGCACGAGATCCGCTCAGGCTGAGTCATACCGCGCAGTTCCTTTGTTCGAGGCAAGGGCCGTTCCTTCGTCCCGGCCCTGCAGAACGTCGATCGCGTCGCGCGCAGGGGCGGTCAAGGCCGGC
>NZ_JADPKQ010000145.1:0-507 GCF_023074015.1 Bradyrhizobium sp. 142 | reverse complement strand
TGCTGGCATTTGTTGACGAAGGGCGAAGATTACCTGTGGGCGCGCCCAGCCCTGGTGGCCAACAAGACCCGCGCAATGCAACTTCAAGCCGGACATCCGCAACAGAAAGGCAGCCGGCGTGGACCTGCCTATGCCTATAACATCAAGGCGCTGCGCGACCGCGAGATGCTGATTGCCGCCCAGGCGGAGCGAAACTACGAACAATTCGTGTCGCAATGGAAAGCGCGGCGGCCAAGAGCGGGCGCGCGGGCGCCTCAATTCGGCAAGACAACATAGGCAGTCCGGTGACGCTTGCAGCCGACGCGTCACGCTTCGCCACGAGGTCGCCCGCGCCCGACAACCATAATCGCAGCTGACGGCAACTTCCAGCCTGGCCAGTCCCGTTCCATGCAGCGTGCCACCGTGCTCGGGCCGGTCAAGGCCAAGCCTTGCGGTGGCCGCAAGTGCGGCCAGCCTTGACCGCCCCTGCGCGCGGCGGCTGCAAGATTGATGGCCGGGACGGAAGAA
>NZ_JADPKQ010000080.1:0-507 GCF_023074015.1 Bradyrhizobium sp. 142 | reverse complement strand
GGCGCCGAGAAGATGCGTCGTTACCGGATCGATGGCGGGGACATGGCGGCGCTATCTGGCGTGCTTTTGCGGGCTCGAGGGAAGGCCGCGCAGGAGGGCAAGCCGGTTCGTATCCTGTCCTGCTATGAGGCGGGTCTCGACGGTCATTGGCTGCACCGCTGGCTGAGCGACAATGGGATCGTCAATCACGAGATCGATGCATCGAGCATCGAGGTGAACCGGCGGGCACGGCGTGCCAAGACCGATCGGATCGATCTGGGGCAGCTGATGCGCTCGTTCCTGGCCTACCTGCGCGGCGAGGTGGGCGTCTGCAGCATGGTTCGGGTCCCCACGCCCGAGGACGAAGATCGCAAGCGGCGCACCCGCGAGCGCGAACGGTTGCTGAAGGAGCGCACCGGGCACAGCAACCGGATCAAAGGACTGCTGCATGGCCAGGGTATCCGCGACGCCAGGCCGTTGAAGCCGAGCTTCCTGTCGGATCTCGACAAGCTGCGCACCGGCGACGGG
>NZ_JADPKQ010000296.1:0-507 GCF_023074015.1 Bradyrhizobium sp. 142 | reverse complement strand
CGCCGGCCACATGCGCCTGCCGCATCGTCGGCGACAACCGGCCTTCCCAGGCTCGATAGAGTTCGCAGAACCAGCTGCGGCCGTAACCGTCGGGATGCGCGGCGCGATATTCCTCCCAGATCAGTTGCAGCGTCACGCCCTTGCGGCGCAACTCACGGTGGATCGCCGGCCAGTCCGGTAGCGACCGCCAATCCTTGGCCGTGGTCGTCGGCACCGGATAGAGGCGGCTCTCCAGTGCGGCGTCGTCAAGATCGTCCGGCAGCGGCCAACCGACGCCGGCTTCGCGCGCCCGGCGCAGGCACGCTCCGGCGGCGGTCGGGCCAATCCCGAGACTGGCGGCAATCTGGCGCTTGGACAGGCCGGCGGCCGACAGCCGCAGGACGTCGCGGATCTTGCGCATGGGTAATCTCTGTTGGGCCATCCCCACTCCTCTCGAAAAAGGAGCGAAGTCCGGCTGATTCGCGGATCACCCAACGGCGTTCATCACGCCCGTCCACAGCCCTGTTA
>NZ_JADPKQ010000317.1:0-19835 GCF_023074015.1 Bradyrhizobium sp. 142 | reverse complement strand
CGCACCGAGAAGGAATATCGACATCTCCTGAACGAAAACGGATTCCGTCCCGAAGCGATCTATCCTGCAGGCCGCTTTAGTGTGATCGAGGCGCGCGTTGGTTGAGAGCTATCTGACGGCCTGCAACCTGCTGCCGAATCTCAAAAGTCGCGAGAGCCGTCGATCTCAAGTTCTACCTACCGGTTTTGCTAAAGTCGGCTTGTCCACTTTCGGACATGCCGGGGCCGGCCGACAACGTTTGCTGTTGAGGATGGAACGGACATTTCGGTAAAGCGGGCCGACTTCCGAGTTTGTGCACCTTTCAACTCCTGAGCCGCGAGATCGGGCATATTGATCGAGAAGCTCCCCGACTTCGAGACGCATGGTATCGTGGCATTCGCACGCTGCCGCCGCGAGCCGCAATCGGTCGATCTCGATTCGGCCTCGCTGATCAGACCTGATCGCCCCACGCGCGCGCAGATTGCGCATCAAGAGCGTCACCGTCGTTCGTCGTACACCGAGTATTTGCGAAAGCGCCTGCTGGGTGAGCGGGAGTATGTCGTGGTCGATGCGGTCGCGAAGCTGGAGTAGCCAGCGAGCCATGCGGGCTTCGACCGGTGCAGCGCATTGCAGGCGGAGCCGAGCTGGAACTGTATGAGCATCGCCCTGACGTGATTCTGGACCAAGTTCCGGATCGCCGGACTGCGGTTGAAAGCGGCGTGAAATCGCGACGCAGAGATCCGGGCGGCGGTGCCCGCCGCATGGACGACTGCGGTAGCGGCCGACGGTGACGGCCCGAGCACCGAGAGCATACCTACTGCCCCCTTGCGTCCGACTGCGGCTGTGGCAACCGTCTGTCCGTCCGCCATGTCGATCATCAGCGAGATGGCCCCGCCATGAGGGAAGAAGACATACTCTATCGGCTCACCCGCGCGCGAAAGGACAGCGTCCTGATCGAGCGCGACCATCGCTAGCTCGGGCCTCAGGAAATCGAGTCCTTCGCTGGCAGCGCTGCAAGAAAGCCGTTAGAAATTCCGCCGGGAGCCGTCACCGCGGGGAACCAGCGGTGAGGCATCCGCAGCCTGCTCCATTTGGAGCGTCGCGGAATGGCGGTCTCAACATAGGTTTATCCTCTACGCGCACGATATTGAACTTACTTGCGAGACACCTTCACTCGGACAAACAAACGCCAAACGGCTTGGCCGCGAGGCGGATTTTCTGCTCGCGGCATCGTGAGGCGGGTTAGATGCAAATGGCTGCCGGACGCATGCCCTCAGCATCACCTGAACGAGCGGCTTCGCGCCGACGGTCGGTCGCTTTGCAGGTGTTGCGCCTTGAGCGGGCGCAAGCGTGGGAATGGGCGATATAGCGAAACAAAGCGCTGTCCTCATAACGTGGTTCAAAAAGGGCGCGTGCCCCGCAAAATCAGCTTACCAACTTGTTGGCGCGCGCCAGATCCTCCAGTGCGTCGGACAAATCAAAATCGGCTCATCGGCCCAAGCATTGTACCAAACCCCCAATTTTCGACGGCATGGAAAACCCAACGGCATAATGCCAGTCTTATCAAGTTCGCCAACTTCCAGAACGCAATCTTCCGGCGCGAGTTGGATCGGTAGCCACCGCAGAGCCCGACACGACATCCCTGAGAGCCTAAAGAGCGCGTGTAATTAATGCCGCCACCCGCCTATGGAAGCTACCGATCTGTCTGAACGCATCCTGCCGCTCTGATCCCTCAGGCAGCCGTTGCGCGGCTTCCCATAAGCTCGCTAACAACCTCGTCATGTCTTTCAATTCATCGGCCTCGGGCGTTCCAGCTGTGCGTCGGCTCAACGTTGAATCCTCATTCTACGAACGGATAAATGTGAGCGCGGGGGGACCGCGCGGCGAGTAAAGGAAGAGAGTAAGTGCAAATGGCAGTATCGATGCAGTTGCCGCGCGGAAGCACTGACGCAGCAAAGGTGCTCTCTTCACAAACGTCGCGTAGCACCGATATTCGTCTCCTACTTATGTTGAATATGAAGATCGGCCAGCGGTTGCGGCGTACATTTACAGGGGTTCCCTGCGTCATTGGGAATAGCTGTCCTTTCTGACGCGTTTCGCCAAAAACCGAGGAGACATATGAAAGAGCCGCAACTCAATCCGCAAATCGCTGATCTCGCGCTTGCCCGATCCAACGCTCACCGCATATGACGAGGATCATGCCGTCACCTACGTTCGCCTGATTTGATGCTGATGCGGAAGGTGCCTAGGTAACGCTAGTGGGACAGCGCGCTCAAGATTTTCCGCTGCACCATGCGTTCTTGGTTACCTGTAAGAACGCCATCAATCCGAGCGTCACGAATGGCGCGATAACCGTGCGGCTGAAATGCGTTTCAGCCACTTCGTTACCTCCATGACTGCTTCGATGCTTCCGGCTGGAGCGGTTGCCGGGTGGGTTTGCACCCACTGGAAAGCGCCGCCTTTGCACGGCGCACACCCAAAGCGGACGTTGGGAGTAACGGGGCTCGGCATTCCGGACGGGCTAGGATCTTTGCCATCTCGACAGAAATGTTGCGCGAGATCGGCACTTAGCCATTGGGGCGTATCCGGCCCTTTTCTTTGCGTGATCTTCGAGAGACTAGTTGCCTCCGCCGCCGCCCACCTGCCTCATTGGTTTTGGTAGGATGTGTGATTGGGAGGATCGTATGCATGTACTCGGCCAGCGTTTCGCAGAAGGCGACGGCGTAAGAAGGAAGTCGACGGCGCCTGTCCCATTGAATTGCAACTCTTTCTCGAATTGGCTTGCGGTCATGCGTTACGCGGACAATTCGCAAAGCGTATCGGTCCGTTCGCTGAAGGGAGGGGATGATCGCTACGCCCTGCCCAACCTCCGCCAGAGCAAGCAGGGTGTGCGGTGCACGACTCTCGAGCAGAATGTTGGGCTCGACGTCTGCGAGGCGGCACGCTGCGTCGAACAGCCTCCGGATGGAATAGCCAGGATCCAGTAGCAGCAACGGATAAGAGGCAAGGCGGCCGATATCTACGAAACCTGCATGGCCTAGCTCGAGGGATGCGGCGCAAGCGGCTAAGGCTTCAGCTGGTGGTAGGATCCGACTCTCGAAGCGGGGCCCGCCTTGTTCAAGTCTGATGCCCACATGAACTTCCCCGCGTTCAAGCATCGCTGTCTGTTCAGCACCGAGTGCTTCAATCAGCTCTACATTTACGTTGGGAAAGCGCTCACTGTATTGAGGAAGAAACCTCGCCAGCACACTCTCGATCGTGTGCGGTGGTGCGGCGATTTTCAGCACTCCCTTGTCTCCGCGCCGAAGGACCTCCGCGTGTTCGCGGACAGCGTCGAGATCGGTCATTACGCGGCGGCAATCCGCGAGAAGCTGCTTGCCTTCTGCGGTTAAAGCGAGGCCGCGCCCGACACGGTCAAACAGCCTGAGGCCCAACTCCTGCTGAAGATCACCGATTTGTCGCGAAAGTGCAGGCTGTCCAATGCGAAGGCGCACCGCGGCTTTCGATACAGTGCCCAGTTCAGCGACTGCAACAAAGGTTCTCAGGCGCCTCAGATCCATAGTTCAATTCTATGCCTCACCGGCATGGAATAACAGCACAATTATGCATTGGACGTGGGGCCCACTCTGGCGGCATGTTTGTCAACAAGCTTGGAACAGCTCCGGCGCTCCGCCGAGCGATGCGGCCACGAAGATCCGGGCATAAAACGGTCTTCTGCTGCCACGTCTCTATGAACGCCTGACTAGGGGGATGATCATCATGGAGAGCGGTAAAAATAGCAGGAACTTCACCACCGAGGCGCGCAAGCCGACTCGACCCTATCTCTCCCGTCGGACGGTCCTCGGCCTTGCCGGGGCTTTCGGGGTTGCAACGCCGATCGCGATGGTCGGTGTGGCTCGTGCACTGACAGCAGTGAAGAGCGCACCTTCTCCCGATGCACTCCCTCTTTGCCGCGCGGCTATGATGGAGGAAGGTTTATCGGGACCGCCGCGAGCGCTCACGCTTGCGTGGAATGCGACGTCGGTCTGCACGGCGGCGGCCCCTGTCGCAAAGGAACGGGGCGTCTTCGCAAAACATAATCTCGACGTCGATTTCATCAATTTCGGTGGTTCGACTGAACAACTCCTCGAAGCGATCGCGACCGGCAAAGCTGACGCGGGCATCGGGATGGCTCTACGTTGGCTCAAGCCGCTAGAGCAGGGATTTGATGTTCGTATCACGGCCGGCGTGCACGGCGGCTGCATTCGGCTGCTCGGGTCCAAGGCTGCCAACATCACCAGCCTGGAATCGCTGCGCGGCAAGACCATCGCCATCAGTGACCAGGCAAGCCCGGCGAAGAACTTCTGCTCCATTGCGCTCGCCAAGAAGGGGATCGATGCGGTGAGGGACGTCGACTGGCGCCAATATCCGGCCGATCTGCTCGCGCTTGCCGTTGAGAAGGGCGAGGCCCACGCACTCACCGACAATGACCCGCGCACCTATCTTTGGCTCAAGGACGGCAAGCTCAACGAGGTCGTGACCAATCTCTCTGGGGAATTTGCCGATCGCATCTGCTGCGTGCTCGCTATCCGCGGAAGTCTGATCCGTGGCGAACCGGCCACGGCAGGCGCATTGACACGATCCGTACTCGAGGCCGGCGACATGGTCGCTCGCCATCCCGCCGACGCCGCCGCGGTGTACTCGGCCTATGGTGGCAAGGGCTCGCTGGACGATCTCGGCGCCATGCTCGCAAGCCACACTCATCACAATCATCCGGTCGGAACGGAGCTCAAGCGGCAGATCGTGTTGTACGCGAATGAGCTCAAAGAGGTAAACGTATTCAAGCGAAGCACGGATCCGACGAAGTTCGCCGAACGGGTCTATGTCGACGTTCTAAGCTGAGAGGGCAACAGTCGTGGCGATCAATTCCACCATGGATCAAGTGAGCCGCCCGTCAATGATGGCTGTCGCCCGGCGCCAGGGTTCGATGAGGCGGGCATGGATCTCTGGAATGGCAGCGGCGACATGGCTCGGAGTCGCCGTGCTCACAGCCGTCTGGTCCGACCAGCCTGGAACCGATTGGGACTACACAGGCGACCTTGCCGTTGCATTTGGTGCGCTCGGCACTGTGCTCGTATTCACTACCCTTGCCGACCTTTGGTTTGCCTGCTTGCCGCGCGTGCAGCGCCTCGCACCGTGGATGCTCGCGCTCGCCATGCTTTTCGGCGCTTGGGAGACGGTTACGGCGAAGCTCGGCCTCCTTCCGATGCCGTTCTTCCCGCCACCTCAAGCTCTGTTGGAAGTCATCGTTGACGATCGCGTTCGCCTCGCCGAAGGTGTTCTCGCCTCGTTACGCCTGCTGGCAGGAGGTTATTTTCTTGGCGCCGTGCTCGGGTTCGTCATGGGCGTGGCCATGGGCTGGTCGCGCGCCGTCGGATATTGGATCCACCCGGTCTTGCGGCTCGTCGGCCCGCTGCCCGCGACCGCCTGGCTGCCGCTTGCGTTCTTCGTCTTCCCGTCAAGCCATAGCGCGAGCACCTTCCTGATTGCGCTGGCGACCGGATTTCCGGTTACCGTCCTAACCTGGTCGGGCGTCGCAGGCGTGAGCAAGGCCTATTACGATATAGCACGCACGGTCGGCGCAAACCAAAGCTTCCTCATTCTCAAGGTGACCATTCCGGCGGCGATGCCGCACGTATTCGTCGGGCTGTTCATGGGCCTCGGCAACTCGTTCGCCGTTCTCGTTATTGCCGAGATGCTGGGCGTCAAGGCCGGTCTTGGTTGGTACCTTCAATGGGCGCAGGGGTGGGCTGCTTATGCCAATATGTACGCAGCGCTGCTGATCATGGCGCTCATCTTCTCCGGTTTGATCACCCTGCTATTCCGCCTGCGTGATCGGCTTCTGGCATGGCAGAAGGGGTTGGTGCGATGGTAGCCCACACGGCAGTGTCGGAACGTGCGCTTCAGGCCGATATCTCATCGGTGCGGGGAGCCGCCCTCTCGATTCACGAGGTGAGCCATTGTTTCGAGTTGGAGGGACGTCCGTTGCCGGTACTGGAACGTATCAGCTTGCGTCTCGAGCCTGGAGAGTTCGTCGCAATCTTGGGTCCGAGTGGCTGCGGCAAGTCGACTTTGTTACGATTGGTTGCAGGGCTCGACTTCCCCGCGAACGGCAAACTATTGATGGATGGCCAGGCGATTGACGGCCCCGATGCGTTACGCATCATCGTTTTTCAGGACCCAACGCTTTATCCATGGCGCACCGTTTGGAGCAACGTTGCACTCGGGCTGGAAGCGCGCGGGCTACTTCGAAGCCATCGCGAACGCGTCGATGACGTGTTGCGACTGGTCGGCCTTGCTGGTTTCCCCACGGCTTATCCAGGCCAGCTTTCCGGCGGAATGGCGCAACGCGCGGCTCTGGCGCGGGCACTGGTTAACGATCCAAAGCTTCTCATTCTCGACGAGCCATTGGGCCAACTCGACTCCCTGACGCGCATCGCCATGCAGGAAGAGCTCGTGTCGCTCTGGCAGCGCACGGGCTTCACCGCGCTTCTGGTAACCCACGACGTGGAAGAGGCAGTATTCCTTGCTACTCGGGTCATCGTGCTGAGCGAGCGTCCCGCACGAGTTACCGCCGAGGTCGTGAATGCCCAGCCGTATCCGCGCCATCGCGGCGATCCGCATCTGGCTGAGCTTCGGCGTGAAATCATGGGCCATCTTGGGCTTGCTGAGACCTGGTGAAGGCCAAGGGAGCGTCGCTTGACTGATCTACTCACGCGCATTGAAGAGCAGCCGCCCGAGGTGCTGGATGTCATCGCCAGATCGATGAGCATCCGCGCAGCCGAGCCGGCCATGCAATCGATATGCGCACGCTATATGGGGAAGATTGGTGTGCCGGATGCCCACGTCCTCGAGGTGGGCTGCGGCAACGGTGCTGTCACGAAGCTCATCATGCAACACCTGAGACCAGCACGACTTTTGGGAATCGATCCATCCTCGTTATTCATCAAGATGGCGAACGAAACCTTCAACGGCGAGCCACGGGCGTCGTTCGAGCGCGGCGATGCTGCGTCCACCGGGCAGCCGGACGCCAGTTTCGATATTGTCATCGCACATACAGTCTATTCCCATTTACTCGACCCGAAGGGTGCATTAGCCGAAGCCTGGCGGGTACTTAAGCCGGGAGGTCAGCTCGTCGTTTTTGACGGCGATTTCGCGACGCTTGGCGTCGCACTGTTCGATGGCGACCCGTTGCAATCGGCAGTGGGTGCGGTGCTGCGCAATATGGTACACGCACCCTACATCATGCGGCGGCTTCCTATTCTCGCCGCCGCAGCTGGATTCTGCGTGCAATCGCTGGATCCCCACGGTTATGTGCAGACGACGCACCCCGACTACCTGCTCACTTTACTCTCGCGCGGAACCAGCGCGGCCGGCCGGGCTGGCGAGATTGGGCAAGCACTAGTGGATGGCTTCGACCGGGAGCTGCAGCGGCGCGTTGCCACCGGCACCTTTTACGGATCCATGCTCTTCCTAAGCCTCACCGCGCGCAAGATTGACGATGCGCCATGACCACTTGTGCACGAAACGGACCCGAGGATGTCCGTTCTTTTGGGGGTAATGCGGACTTCGCCTAATCGTCTGCCGACGACCCAACTGAGACATGGGGTGCCTCCATCGGCGTCTGTCTTGCAGGAATACCGCGAAACGTGAATATTCATCCTGGTTCGCGTGTCATCGGGGAAATCCTGCAATAGAGCGCTGCAATCAATGAGGTGTTTTGTCATGAAGAGGTATTTGCTCACAGTGGCCGCCTCAGTGCTAGGTCTGGCGCTTTTGCTGTCGCCGGCTGCCAATGTGCAGGCTGCCGAACTCCAGGTCTTGGCGGGCGGCGCCATAACGGCCGCCATACAAGAGCTCGGCGCGCAATTCGAGAGAGCCTCGGGCCATAAGCTTGTTATTCGCTTCGGTACCACCCCCGAACTAATCAAGCTGGCCGCGACCGGCGGGCCCTTCGACATTGGCGTCGTCCCTCGGGAGGTTTTCAAGGACGCCGCCGCTCAGGCTCAGTTCGTTTCCGGACCGACAACCGACATCGCTCGCGTAGGCCTGGGCGTCGCCGTTCGTTCGGGGGCTCCCAAGCCCGAGATAAGCACGCCCGACGCGCTGAAGCAGACGCTGCTCAAGGCGCAATCCATTGCTTCCATACCGGCGAGCGCGGCTGGTGCCCAGGTTTTTGGGGTGTTCGAACGTCTCGGCATCGGCGAGGTAATGAAAGCTAAGACCAAGGCCCAGGCCACGCCCGCTCAGGTCGTTCAGGCGGTTGCGAATGGCGAGGCCGAGCTTGGAGTGTTTCTCATCAATGTACTGACGGCCGCCGGTCTGGACGTGGTCGGTCCGTTTCCCGCCGAATTGCAGCAGGAGGTTGTTTTCACGTCAGCCGTTGCCGCGAACGCCAAGGAAGCGGGAGGCGCCAAGGCGTTCATCGCCTATTTAACAACACCCGCCGCCGCCGCTGTTATCAAGGCCAAAGGCATGAATCCCGGCTGAGGCGAGCGCGTCACCGCGACGCCCGAACGCATCGCCTCACCGACGACGTGATTGAACAAGGATGTTTGCTGCGGTGCATGAGTCTGCAGTTGTGGCACCTTTGAGACATGCCCGCCTTCCTGAGAATGTCCGTTCAGCGGGTAGACCGGAAGTCAGCGACGGGTAGAGAACAATCAATGACTTACTGGTCGCACCACTGGGCTTATCTGGCCGAAACTGGGCATTCGTCGCACGATCATTCTCGCTGCACTGCCTGATAACTGAACACGCATTACTCCGACTTTGCTGGGTCAACTGCGACTACAAGGCCATCGATCGATAGGTTCAAATCGGAGACGCGCACCACAGAGACCGACAATTGCTGATCATATGACCACTTGGCCCCGTGATTGCGCGCACCGGCTCCTGAGAATCTAACCCTCCAAAATCGCGACCGCTCGCGTCCATCCTGCCGAAGCTCGCTCGATCTTCACGGGAAAGCATGACACCCTGAAGCCGGTCGGCGGCAGCAACTCGAGATTGTGCAACTTCTCGAGATGGCAATAGCCGATATGACGGCCGGCCTTGTGGCCTTCCCAGATCAGGCTGGCGTCCTTCATCTCGGCGTATTTCTTCGCGGTATGAACGAACGGCGCGTCCCAGCTCCAGCCGTCGATGCCGGTCAGGCGCACACCGCGCTCGAGCAGGTACATGGTTGCTTCATAGCCCATGCCGCAGCCCGACGTGACGTAGTCCTGCCGGCCATATTTGGCGCCGGCGCTGCTGTTGACCACGACGATCTCGAGCGGCTTCAGCTCATGGCCGATGCGCTTGAGCTCAGCCTCGACGTCCTTGGCCGTTGCGACATAGCCGTCCGGCAGGTGCCGGAAGTCGAGCTTCACGCCGGGCTGGAAGCACCATTCCAGCGGCACCTCGTCGATGGTCCAGGATCGCTCGCCACGATTCATGGTCGGGTGAAAATGCCAGGGTGCGTCGAGATGCGTACCGTTGTGGGTCGAGAGGCTGACCTGCTCCACCGCCCAGCCCTGCCCGTCCGGCAGATCCTCGGCCTTCAACCCGTCGAAGAACTGCAGCATGCGCGGCAGGCCCTGCTGATGGTTGATATACTGTATCGTCGGATGATTGCCGGGCGGGTCGGCCGGCACGTCGTTCTGGAGGGGGACGGAGATGTCGATCAGCTTGCTCGTCATGGCGCTTCCTCGTTGATTGTTTTCGTTGGCGGAGGTCAAGCGTCCGTTCAGGCTTCTTGCCGCTCGACGCGATTCTTCAGAATGCCGATCTTCTCGACCTCGAGCTCGACCATATCGCCATGCTCAAGAAACCAGCCGAGCTCGAGGCCGCAGCCATTGCCGACCGTGCCGGAGCCGATGAATTCGCCGGGCATCAGCGTCTCGTCCTGGGTGACGTGGGCGATGATCTCCTCGAAGGAGAACAGCATGCACTCGCTTACGCCTTTCGAGCGGGTCTCGCCGTTGACGCGCGCTTCCATCTTCAAATGATAGGGATCGCCGATCTCGTCCGGCGTCACGATCCAGGGACCCATCACGTTGCCGCCGTCGAAGCTCTTGCCCTTGGCCGGGCCGAGCCGCCCCTCCATCTCGATACGCTGTGCGTCGCGCGCGGAGAAATCGTTGAAGATGGTGTAGCCGAAGATGTGATCCTTCGCCTTCGCGACGGAGATGTTCGCGCCCTTGTTCTTGGTGATGATGCCGAATTCGAGCTCGTAGTCCATGACCTTGCTGTAGCGCGGCCATTTCACCGTGGTGTTGGTGCCGCGGACGCTGAACCGGTTGGTGATGTAGAAGATCGGCTGCTTGCGATAGACCTCGGGCAATTCACCGAGCGGCTCAGCGTCGATGCGCGCCAACTCCGCCATGTCGCCCTTGGCGCGCGCGGCGAGCTTCCGCTGACCGCGCGGCGCTTGCAGGATGTGCAGCGCGAACGACATGCCGTCGCGCATTTGCCTGGGCTCCGGCACCGGCGCGAGGATGTCGACGGCGCCGACTGCCGCCGACAGCGTCGCGTCCAGGCCGTGCTTGTCGAGCAGGGCCTGGGCCCGATCAAGCGCGCGGGGCCCGGCGTCGATCAGCGCCAGCATCGAGCCGAAGGCGGGATCGGCCTGGCCATCCCGCACGGCGGCGGCGGCGAGGTCGAACACCTGGCTGTCATTGGTGTGGATGGCTCCGATCTTCTCCTGACCGGCCAAACTGAATGTTGCGAGCTTCACCTTGGGTACCCCTTGCTATCGTTTAGAATATATGATCAGATAAAATATCGATAAACAAGCATGAAAAATATAAAGCGGGGAGAGCGCGGTGAGGCGAACGCAGACGAGGGCGAGGTTGGCGGCGGGTCTCGTGCTTGGGGTGTCTGTTGCCATGACGGCGCCCGCGCTGGCGCAGGCCAAGATCCAGATCGGCTGCACCGCGACCTCCGACTGCGCCTCGGCCATGGTCGCGGTCGACGAAGGCATCTTCAAGAAGCACGGGCTGGACGTCGAGATGACGCCGATCGCGATCAACTCCAACATCCCGGCGGCGATCCTGTCGAACTCGATTCAAGTCGGCGGCCCCACCTCCACCGTTTTCCTCCAGGCCGTCGACGGCGGCCTCGACCTCGTCGCGATCGCCGGCGCCTCGGTCATGAACACGACCTCGAACACCGCGATCGCCGCCTTCGTCCGCAACGGCCTCACCATCAAGGAGCCGAAGGATTTCATCGGCAAGAAGGTCGGCGCGCCCGGCCTGAATGCCTTCCTTCATGTGCTGTTCGTGAAATGGCTGGTGGAAAAAGGCGTCGATCCCAAGAGCGTCAATTTCGTCGAAGTCACCTTCCCGACCATGGCCGACATCATCAAATCAGGCGGTATCGATGCCGTGCTCACGGCCGAGCCGTTCGTCACGCGCATGAGCAATGCGGGGATCGGATCGGTCGGCGCGCGATACGGCGCCGAGCTCGGCCGCACCGATCCGATCATCTTCTACGCCACCTCCCGCGACTGGGCGGAGAAGAATGCAGCGACGGTGAAGAAGTTCCGCGAAGCCATCGCGGAGGCCGCTCAAATCGTCAACAGCGATCGCGAGAAGGCCTCCGCCTCGATCGCCAAGTTCACCAAGCAGCCGCTCGACCTCGTCAAGGCGACCCCGCCGAACCAGTCCGAGCCGAACCTCAAGCCGGAAAACCTCTCCTGGTGGATCGATGTGATGTCGTCGCAGAAGATGCTGCAATCCAAGCTCGACACCACGAAACTCGTGCTGAACTAAAGGATATCGATGATGCCTACTGCCGAGCGCACTCTCGAACGCCCGCCGACTGAGGTCGGAACCTTGAGCGAGCGCGCCGCAAACCTGATCGAGCAGGACATCCTGGCCGGATATCTGGCGCCGGGATCGCGGCTCGGCATCGTCGATCTCGTGCAGCGCTACGAGATCGGGGCCACGCCCCTGCGCGAGGGCTTGTCGCGGCTGATGTCGCGCGGCCTGATCGTCGGCATCGGCCAGCGCGGCTTCCGCGTCGCCGAGGTCAGCCGCGAGGATCTCGCCGACATCACCTGCATGCGGACGGCGGTCGAGATCGAAGCCGTCAGGCTCGCCATCCTCCACGGCGACGTCGCCTGGGAGGCCGGCATCGTCGGCGCGCTGCATCAGATGCGCCGGCATATCGAGCGCACCGGCAACAAATTCCGCGAAGGCGCAGCCGATTTCGACCGGCTCCACAAGGGCTTTCACACCGCGCTGCTCGCCGCCTGCGGCTCACGGCGCATGCTGGCCGCCCATTCCGACCTCTACGACCAGGCCTATCGCTACCGCCGCGTGATGATGGGCGCCATCGACAGTGGCGAAGGGTTCATCCGCAGTCATCAGATGCTTGCCGACCACGTGCTCGCCCGTGACGTGGCCGCCGCCCAGAAAGTGCTGGCGGCGCATCTGCACTCGACCATCAATTTCGTCTATCCGCAGGCCGGCGGGGAGCAATCATGAGCGTCGTTGCCAGGCTCGACGAGGCGCGCGCCGCGCGGCGGCAAAAAACGCTGATCGCGTTCAATGCCGCGACGCTGCAGCTCGGTGGCAAGACCATCCTCGAGAATCTCGATCTGGAGGTGCGGCCAGGCGAATTCCTCTGCATCGTCGGCGCCTCCGGCTGCGGCAAGACCACGGCGCTGCGGCTCGCCGCGGGCCTCTATCGTCCCACGAGCGGCGCCGTGACCTTCGACGGCGAGCCGATCACCGCGCCGCGCCGCGAGGTCGCGATCGTGTTCCAGGATTACGGCAAGGCGCTGTTGCCGTGGCGGACCGCGGCCGGAAACATCTCGCTGGCGCTGGAAGCCTCGCGTGTCCCGGCGCGCGAGCGCGGCGGGCGCATCGAGGCGCTGCTGCGCAAGGTCGGACTGCCCGGTCATGCCGACAAATACCCGACCGAAATGTCGGGCGGAATGCAGCAGCGCCTGCAAATCGCGCGCTGCCTTGCGCAGGAGCCGACGACGCTGCTGATGGACGAGCCGTTCGGCGCGTTGGACGCGATGACGCGCCAGGGCTTGCAGGACGAGGTTCTGTCGCTGACGCACGCGAGCCAGACGACCGTGATCTTCGTGACCCACGATCTCGACGAGGCGATCTATCTCGGCGACCGCGTCATCGGCCTGCTGCCGCATCCGGGCCGGATCGGGATCGAGCTCGATGTCGACCTGCCGCGTCCGCGCGACCAGCTCGCCACCCGCGAGCATCCGGAATTCCTGCGGCTGCGCCGGCAATTGTTCGATTTCATCAAGGCGACCGAACATTGAGCCTCGATCGCGCGAGGTGCTTGCTGTTGCCCCTGGCGCTGATGCTGGCGTTCGAGCTCTGGGCGCGCCTCACCCATCTGCAAAGCGACAGCCTGGCGCCGCCGAGCGCGATCTTCGCGGCGCTGGCCGCGGCGCTTGCCGATCTCTCGATTCCAGTCGCGACCCGCGACACGCTGTTCGCCGCCTTTGCGGGCCTCGCGATCGGCAGCGCCATCGGGCTTTTGCTCGGCATTGCCTTCGGCGTCTCCCGCCCCATCGACCGGCTGATGGAGGTGACGGTCGAGGCGATCCGCCCAATCCCCTCGATCGCATTGCTGCCGATTGCGCTGATCGCGCTCGGCTTCGGCTATCGGATGGAGATCGTGACCGTGGCATTTGCCTGCGTCTGGCCGATGCTGATCCTGACGCGCAGCGCGGTGCGCAGCATCGAGCCGCGATTGATGGAGGTGTCGCGCGCCCTGCGGCTGAGCGCGACGCAACGGATCACGAAGATCGTGATCCCCGCCGCACTGCCGCGAATCTTCGTCGCCTTTCGCCTGTCGGTCGGCATCGCCCTGATCGTCGCCGTCACCGTCGAGATCGCAATCAATCCGATCGGGCTCGGCGCCGGCATCATGCTGGCGCAGCAGGCGCTGCGCGCCGACCTGATGCTCGCCTATCTCCTCTGGATTGGCGTGATCGGCTACGCGCTGAACGTCCTATTGATTGCGGCCCAGCGCCGCCTGTTCGGCCGCGCCGCGCTGGCCGGGGATCATCCATGAACCGCGCGGCGATCCTTTGGCGCGTCGCAAGCATCCTCGTCGCGGCCGGCTTCATCGCGGCATGGCAGCTCATCGCCAATCTGAAGCTGGTCTCGCCGGTGTTCCTGCCCGGTCCGGACCGGGCCTGGACCGCCCTGGTGCGCGGCTTTTCGAGCGGCGATCTCGCGAGCAAGCTCATCGGCACGCTCGAGCACATGGCCTATGGCTGGTTCGCCGCCTCGATCGTCGGCGTTGCGCTCGGCGCGCTGATCGGATCGTCAAGGATGATGCGCGTCTATGTCGCGCCGTCGCTGGAATTTTTGCGACCCCTGCCGGTCTCAGCGATCATTCCGGTCGCGATCGCCATGCTCGGGCTGACACAAGGCATGGCGCTGTTCGTGATCGCCTTCGGCGCTATCTGGCCAATCATGCTCGCAACCATTCACGGCTTTGGCGCGGTCGAGCCGCGGCTCTATGAGGTCGCCCGCTCGCTGCAGATGTCGCGAGCCGCCGTCATCGGCAAGATCGCCTTGCCCTCGGCATTGCCGGACATCCTCGCGGGCATGCGGCTCAGCCTGACGGTCGCGCTGATCCTCTCGGTGGTCTGCGAGATCCTGGCCGGACTTGACGGCCTTGGTCAGTGGGTCCTGCTCTCGGCACGTGCGTTCCGATCCGCCGACCTCTTCGCCGGCGTTATCTTGCTTGGTGCGACCGGATATTTGACGTCGATTGCGGTGTCGCTCGTCGAGCAGCGACTGCTCGCTTGGCAGACCGCGTCCCGGTAGCGCGGTGATGACGTCGCCAGAGAAAGAAATGGCCTGCATCAAGCGGGCCATTTTCGTTTCGGAACAGGTCATTCCGAATTTGGTTGCGGGGAGGCAACCGCCCATACCGACATTCGCTTCAAGTTCCGATCTGAGCGAGGCACCTCCCTACGTCCCGAACGTAAGTAACAACCGAAAAGATCAACAAAAACAATGAAGTTTGTTCTCGATTGACCACCTTTATCGCCGTTTGTTCACGGGGTTTCGGTGGTCAATCGGTGGTCAGCGCCGCCTGATCGAGCGACGGTACCATGCTGGCGCCCGGATCGCACCGGGGTTGCATACCGGCGAATTAGACTAGAACAGAAGCACCTTGCGTCATCCTGCTCGACCGCGCCGGCACGACGGCTGTCGATCTGCGACCTCACCGGCACTACCGCGCCCGCAACACCGCGCGGACAATGCGGCGATCGACAGGTTGGCGGCATTCATTGAAGAGAGGGTGCGGCGTGACGCCTGGATCCACGAACAAACCTAACCGATCGCGGCCGGCAGTCGAA
Organism: Bradyrhizobium sp. 142; assembly: GCF_023074015.1. Taxonomy (NCBI): domain Bacteria; kingdom Pseudomonadati; phylum Pseudomonadota; class Alphaproteobacteria; order Hyphomicrobiales; family Nitrobacteraceae; genus Bradyrhizobium; species Bradyrhizobium sp. 142. Next base: position 4,480 of record NZ_JADPKQ010000317.1, on the reverse strand, counting down.
CCGTTCTTGATCTCTATTGTGTGCTAAAGGCCCATCAGCGCGCTCTCAGCTATTCAGGGCTGAGCACACTGCCGAGAAATCGCTCCTTTTCGCCAGGCGCGTAGCCCTGCGAAGCACCAAAATACGGTTCGCTGTAGCCCTCGTAATAAGGCGCAGACCGGTAGTATTGACGCGGCGCGTAGGCAAAACCCGAAGCAAGACCCGATGGGTACATGTGATGATGGGAACGAAGCACCGCGTGCCGGCGGTGCCCGTGGTGCACAGTTGCGGCGTTCGCGACCCCGCACAAGGCCATCAAAACGCTCAAGGCCACAATCGAACGCATCGCCTTTTCCTCCAACGACTTCCTCCGCCTGCTCAATTACAGCCCAGACGCAGCGTTCCAAACAAGGACCGCGACATCTACCTCGTCTTGGAAGACTTCGGGCTGCGCAGGGCCCGTATAAATCACAAACCGCGTGCCGTATAACTCGAAGACGCGGTATAGAACCAATCGCAAGCGTGACCTCAGGAACGGATTGCGTCGATCGCATGGGCGATTAGGACCGCTACACTCACGCCGATGAGAATGACGAGGATCCAATTTAAAAACACGTTCGCCTCCAATCTTTGGAATTGAACGCGCGCATTCGTGCCCAGTCAAAAACAACCGGCCGAGATTATTAATTTCGGCTTGGGCTGAGGATTCAAGGCGCTGTGGGCCCCCAAGTCCGTCGCGTTTGCCCCATATGTATGGTCCGGCCGTGCGGTACAAGATTTCGACGATCAGGTAGATGCGGTCTTGCATCAACGTATCCGGCCTCTGCTTGGAGCGCAGTGCTCCGGGCCGTCATGGAGCGCGCATTCGATTAGCGGACAGGCCTCGAACGGGCCATTCGGGTCACCAGTGTTCGCATGCGCCGGGAAGACTGATCCTCCATCGTCGTCTCATCTCTCGCAGACCTCGGTGGGTAAGGGATATTGGTTACGTCATCGATAGCTCCTCACTTCACTTCGCGCCGTTCCTTTGTTCGTGCCTGGCGCTCGTTCCCTCGTCCCGGCCTGCGCGCGCAGACGCGCCGCGCGCAAGGGCCGTCAAGGCCGGCCGTCGTGCTGTCCTCACGTCTTGCTCTACCGCTCCCAGGCTGCGCCTTGACGGCCCCGAGCACGGCGCGAGGATCAAGCAGGTCGGGACGCCATCTCATCTGTCTTGACGCACTCGAAGGCGCGCCCCTTGTTGAGAACCGCCCAGGCGATGCGGGCGAGCTTGTTGGCGAGCGCAATCGCCAGCACGTTGTGATGCAATCGCTTCTTGGCGGCTTCGATCCAGATTTGAGGCCATAATGCTCCCAACACTTGACCTTGACCAGCACGACCCACGCGGCTTGCACGAACAGAACGCGCAGGTAGCGATTGCCGCGCCTTGATATCTTGCCGAGGATCATGCGGTCGCCGGTCGAGATCTGCTTCGGCACCAGTCCAAGCCAGGCGCCGAAGTCGCGGCCTTTCGAGAACACGTCTGCAGTGCCGATCCCGGCCACCATTGCACTGGAGATAAGCGGGCCAATGCCGGGCACCGTCATCAGTCGCTCGCAGGCCTTATCTTGACGGGCCGGCGTTTCGATCTCGCTAGACAGCCCCTCGATACGCGCATCCAGCCGGCGCCAGTCGCCCGCCAGATCCTCGAGGATGCGTAACATGCGAGGCGAGAGCACATCGGAGCGCGTCGCGAGGATACCCGGCAACTCGGACCGCAGGGAATGCAGGCCTTGGCGTACGGCGATGCCCCGCTCCAGCAGGAACGCACGGATCTGATTGATGACGCCGGTACGCTGACCAACCAATCGATCGCGGACGCGGTGCAGCGCCTGAAGGTCAAGCTGATGGGCTGTCTTGGTTGCGACGAATTTCATGGTCGGGCGTTGGACAGCCTCAGCGATGGCTTCCGCATCTCGGAAGTCATTCTTCTGTTCCTTCGAGTAGGGGCGCACGTATTTCGCCGGCATCAAGCGAGCGTCGTGGCCAAGCATTTGGAGCTTGCGGCTGAGGTGATGCGCGCCGACGCAGGCTAAGCACGGCGGCAAATTGGCGAGCCGTGTTTCCACCTGGCTGCGTGACCACTTCTGCCGCAGCACGATGGCACCGCGGTGATCATGACCCACGAGGTGGAACGAGTTCTTGCCGATATCGATGCCGATCACGGCGATCGCTGTGTTGAGGTTCTGAGACATGGCGTGCTCCTTGACTTGAGCGCCCCTTGCCAGCTTCTCGCACTGGCGGGGCTGGAGCACGGCCGGACCTTCCCATTACCGGAGATTGTGCGCCTTCTCAATCTCGACAGGAAGTGGCAGATTCGTGACACATGCGGTTATTTTTCGCCATGCAGCAGAGCCATTCTCACCGAGTCTTTGTGCTATTCTGAAGGCGGCGGAGATGTCATGAGCGAAACGCGGAAAATCGCGGCGATCCTGGCGGCCGACGTGGTCGGGTACAGTCTGCTGGCTGGCGCGGACGAGGATCGTACGCTGGCGCGGCTGCGGGCGCTCCGGAGCGATCTGGTCGATCCTACCATCGCCGTGCATCACGGGCGCATCGTGAAGCGCACCGGCGACGGAGCTCTGGTCGAGTTTCGCAGCGTAGTCGACGCTGTGCGCTGCGCTATCGAAGTGCAGAACGGCATGGTTGAGCGCAACGCGGGTTTGGCGCCTGAGCGGCGCATCGAATTTCGCATCGGGATTCATCTTGGCGACATCGTGGAGGAGAGCGACGGCGATCTAATGGGTGACGGCGTCAATATCGCCGCTCGATTGGAAGGCATTGCCAAGCCGGGTGCTATCTGTCTTTCCGAAGACGCCTATCGCCAAGTGAAAGCGCGGCTCGATCTGGTTGTCAGCGATCTCGGTGAGACCAACCTCAAGAACATTGCCGAGCCGATCCGGGTTTATTCGCTTGAGGTGGACGTCGTCGCCCGGGCGAGCCTTGCGACGCAAGGCGAACCCGCGCCGCAGGATAAACCTACGGCACCGCCCGCACTCCCCAATAAGCCTTCGATCGCGGTGCTGCCGTTCCAGAACATGAGCGGCGACCCCGAGCAGGAATACTTTGCGGACGGCATCGTCGAGGATATCACCACTGGCCTGTCTCGTATCAAGTGGCTGTTCGTGATCGCCCGTAATTCCTCATTCACTTACAAAGGCAAAATGGTCGACATCAAACAGGTCGGGCGCGACCTTGGCGTGCGCTACGTGCTCGAAGGCGGCATACGCAAAGCAGGAAATCGTGTCCGTATCACCGGCCAGTTGATTGAAGCTGAGACCGGCGCTCATCTTTGGGCCGAGCGTTATGACCGGCCGCTCGACGATATCTTCGCTGTGCAGGATGAGATCACTTTGAGCGTGGTCGGCGTCATCGAGCCAAGCCTGAGGCGAGCGGAGATCGAGCGTGTCAAGCGCAAACGGCCTGACAATCTCGATGCATATGATCTTGTCCTTCAGGCTCTGCCTTTCGCTTACACCGGGGAGCTCGAGAATGCTACGACCGCAATCCCGCTGTTGGAGCGGGCGGTGGCACTCGATCCCGGCTATGCCGGCGCACAGGCGGCGCTTGCCTGGTGCTTCCACCACCGATTCAGCCGTGGCGGGCTGCGAGATGAGGATAGCACGGCTGCCATTCGCCATGCCCGGGCAGCGGCGACGCACGGCGGTGACGATGCGACCGCGCTTGCGATGGCTGGTTTGGTCATTGCCTTCGACGAGCGTGATCACGCGACAGCACTCAATCTCTTCAACCGCGCCCTGTCGATCAGCAGCTCCAATATTTTCGCGCTCAGCTGCAGTGCGCTTGTCCTTGCCTATATGGGTACGATTGATCTCGCCATCGAACGAGCGCAGCTCGCCCTTCGCCTCAGCCCGTTCGATCCCATGAATTTTATGCCGAACAATGCTCTCGCGATCGCGAACTTCCACGCCAGGCAGTACGAGGTGGCGGCGGATGCGGCCCGCCGAGCTATCGAAGTGAACCCGCGCTTTAGCGCTTGCTACGCCCATCTGGCGGCAGCGCTCATTCGGTTGGGACGCGACGAGGAGGCAAAGGCCGCGGCGCAGCGGGTGCTCGACTGTAATCCAAAGTTCTCCGTTCACGGATGGTCCGCGGCAATAGGAACCGCCGCACCATCGGTACTCGCGCCCTACGCCGAGGCTCTGCGCGAAGCGGGACTGCCGAAATGATCGAAATTCCAACTAGCTCCCGTCGCGCCGACGTGGTGATTGAATGAACGCGGCGGCTTCCGGTCTTGTGAAGGTTTTCGGATGCCGGCCCCATGACGGTGGCTCGGCGCACACCGGGGCCGGCGTCCGCAAACGAGGATATTGCATCCATCGTTGCTGATGTGAACCGATGGAGCGCCCCATGCAGAAATTGAACGATCTGAGCCGATCCCCGAGCCCCCTCGACCCGGACGGCACGCTGATCGCCGTTATCGAACTGAGCCTGTCGAGCTGGC